>CANBKJ010000015.1 GCA_947369165.1 uncultured Lachnoclostridium sp. | reverse complement strand
CACAAACTATGTTTGTGTGGCAAGTTTGTGACTGCGCGCTGCTTGCACAAACATTAGAAGAACTTTAGTTCTTTTCATGCACAAAAAGCAGCGCAGGAATGAGGTAAAAGTATGAAGAGATTATTGAGGAATGGTAAAAAAGCGGTGGCAGGGCTGGTTCTGACCATGATGGCAGTATGTATGGTTTCATCTGTGGCCCAGGGAGCTGTCGATCGATATGGGGCAAGAAAAAAAGATTCAAAAGGTTATTATAGTTATACGAAGGTGTCAGGCTACGACGACAATGGATATGGGTATAAATTGAAAGTAGAAGCTAAAATGGCCGATGGTGAGTGGAGTTCCCGCACGGATTATGGGATAGTTGATATCCGTTCTAAATCCAGCAGTTATTTTGCAGATGCCAAACACAGATATCAAATTGGCAGCGGTAGCAGAATAGAGTGGAAACAGAATTGATCTTGGATTTGGTACTCTTTTGCTTCTTTGATTTAGGTTAGGAGTTGTCTATGAGGAAAATAAAATTTATGACCGAGGAATTTTTCCGGAGTTTTCATAAGAGTCTGCTGAAGAATCTGCTGTTGATGGCTATGTTTTCGATCAGTCTTGTGATGACGGTGATCATGGGCTCCTACTATTTTGATCTGGGAGACCGCTATCTTGATTCAACACAGCAGCTGGGGGACAGAATCTGGTGCCCTTTGGAGCTTATGTCGAGTGAAGACAGTGAAATCGAAGATAGTCTGATGACGGTTACGGGCTGCCGGAATATGATGGATTATTATGAAACCCTCAGGTCATCCAAAGATTGTCCCATTATTTCTGTGGATATACCAGACCTTTTTATGAAAGAAGAAGATGTAAAGCTTTTTTTCGGTGACAGAAGTTATAACAATTTTAAGCCAGAACCTCAGAGAGAGGCAGTTATGGCAGAGTTTGAGGATGAAGGAATATGCAGTCTGATACATATGAAAAGTGCGCGGATTGATTTGGGGGCTTACCGCTGCTTTGGTCTAAAGACTCAGGAGGGAGAGGGCTTCACGGAGCAGAATCTGAGGCTGGAGCACTGGTCGGATCCCATTCCCATCCTCCTGGGAAGCGACTACAAAGGGATCATTGAGCCAGGGGCTGAGTTTAGTATCCAGTGCTGGTTTTATGATTATCCCTGCAGGGTGGTGGGCATATTGGAAAAGGGGGCTATGATCCCCCAGTACCCGGCTTCCGCTAATACTGAGTTGAGCCAGCTGGATTCCCAGATTCTTTTACCCTTTGGTATTCAGGTGTCTGAACCTGCTGAGACGGTAGATGAGATCAAAAAATATGCATATCTTGCTTTCTTAAGTTTGGAAGCTGGAATTGTTCAGATTCCGGAAGGAAAAGTGAAAGAACAGGTCGCAGTGTTCCAGGATGTGGGAAAAGAGTTTGAACTTCCGCCAGTTCATGTAGTAGGTACCACCATGGGGGTGAATCTGCTGCGGAAGGAATCCGTGGCCAGTATTAGAATCCTGCTGATCCTGTCGGCTACCCTGTTCTGTTTTACGCTGTATGGAATTTTTATCACCTTTTATGACAAGATACAGTCCAACAGCAGGATATATGGCATTTATCTGATGAATGGATGTTCTCTGGGTATGATCCTGATTCCGCTTCTGTTGGAGATAGCCGTGATCCTCATGCCCGGAGTTTTGGTAAGCAGATTTGTGTTTGTTAGGGAAGGTGTGGAGTATATATCGGGGGCCATCATGAGAGCAGCATGTTTGATTGCAGGTCTGGTGTTTTTGATTGGCATAGGAGTTGTTGCGCTTTTGATGCGGGGCGTCGATACGGAGCATCTGATCCGCCAGAAGGACTAAAGGAAGGAACATGGAGATGGAAAAGATACAGATCAGAGAGGTATGGAAGACCTTTGGTAAAAAAGAAGGGCGCGTTGAGGCGCTGCGGGGGATCACGCTCTCGATTCAGGAGGGTGAAATGGCAGCTATCATGGGAAAAAGTGGTTCTGGTAAATCCACCCTTCTAAATATCCTCGGCGGGATGATGTCGATGGACAGCGGGGAGTATTTGTATGATGGAAATGCTGTCAATTTTAAGAGCCAGCGGGACTTAACAAAATTCCGACGAAATGAGGTTGGATTTGTAGTGCAGTATTTTGCGCTCGTGGATGATATCAATGTTTTCAAAAATGTGGCACTTCCCCTGAAGTATCAGGGACACTCAAGGAGTAAGATCAGGGAAATGGTGATGGAGGCCCTAAGGGAGCTGGGCATCGAGGATAAGGCAAAAGCGTTTCCATCTGAATTGTCGGGAGGGCAGCAGCAGAGAGTGGCGATCGCGCGAGCCATCGTGAAGCGGCCACGAGTGATACTGGCAGATGAACCCACCGGGGCGCTGGATGAGGCTACGGGGGAAGAGGTACAGAATATCTTCCGGAAGCTGAATGAAAAGGGAAACACTATAGTTATCGTCACACATGATGCGAAGGTGGCTGGAAATTGCGACAGGGTGATCTATGTGAAAGACGGCAGAGTGTCAGGAACATTAGAGGAAGAGAGCGCGGGGCATGAAGGGGGAGGGGATGTGTGATGAAGATTGCAGGAAAGAAGATCCCCAGAGGGAATGTTCTTTTATTTTTTAGTTTTACCGCCATCTCCCTTTGTCTTTTACTGATCGTATCTGCGATCCGTGCCGAGAAGGTGAACCGTCTGAACAAGTACACGATGTATTCGGGTCATCAGAAAGGATTCAGTGTCAGCGGCGGGGATGGTGTAGAGCAATGGGAGCCTGTGATTTCGGAGCTGGCATCCAAGAATGAGCATTTTACTCTTTATGTGCCCATGGAGGATCCGGGAATGATTGTAAAAGGGATCTGTACCCGGGGGGATGACAGAGAGGTACCGATGCTCTGGGGGGAGTATTTTGATTTCTACACATCATGGACGGATACGCCCAGGGCGGTTCTTGGCAGTGAGTATGAAAAGGATATTGTGGAACGGGATGGGAAAAAGTATTTCAGATTTAATGAGACGGATTTTGAAGTACTTGGAATTATGGGTACCCAAGATGAGAGCCGGATCAACCAAATGCTTCTGATTGATTTTAAGTCAGCAGTTCGTATCACTGGAGTGGAGACAAATTATGTTCTGGATGGCGAAAAAAGTGATTTATTGGAGATTGGCCAGCAGATATATGATAACATTCCCTTCCCCTCGAATGTGATTATCACTTTGGAGGAGTCGGATTCTGTTCCTTTTGTGGAACAATTTTTGGCACCAGATGTTATTCTGGATACCATGTATGCTATGATTCTAATCAGTTTTTCGTTGAGTACGGTTCTGGTGACTCTGATCTGGCTCCGTTTCCGCAGGCAGTTGTTTTTTGCGTGGCAGCTGTGTGGTTATGAAAGACGTTCGGAACAGCTAGAGATTTCCAAACGGTTTTATCTGATTACTGGGGCGGGCTTTGGAACGGGGCTGATTCTAATGTCTGTCATTGTCCGGGCTGTGCCAGAAATTCATCTGGTGTTCCGTGATGTTTTCGGAGCTTTGGCCATAACGGTTGGTCTGGGTACGATGATCTTATTTTTTTGCTATTTTCTGGACCGAAGAAAAGCCAGAGGTTAGGAGACAACTCTCTAAAGGTAGTAGCTTCACTGAATGCAGGGAAAAGGTCACTAAGGTAACATATTTTTAATATCATCAACTATTTTTTTATGCTTAGTTGTAAAAAGGCTGTTTTTAGTAAATAAAAACATTTCTGGGCGCAAAAAGAGTTATACTGATTTCCAGAACAAAAGGTGAAAAAAGTTAGGAATTATAGTACATTGTTGTGAGAATCGATCTTTGCTATACTTTTCGCGTAAGGAGTGTTACCAATATGAGAAAAAAGATAAGAGACAAGGAAGTGGGACTGCGTATTATGAATTTGCGTCTTGACCACGGATATTCCAGAGAAAAGCTGGCGGAGATGGCGGGAATCTCTGCCAAGTTTTTATTTGAGATCGAAAGGAGCAAGAAAGGTTTTTCAGCGACGACGCTGGTTCGTCTGTCAAGGGCATTGAATGTCAGTACAGATTACATCATGAAGGGAAATGGTAACGAGCGATATGAAGAACGGCTTGCAGCTGCACTGGAACGGTTTGAGCCGGATTTTTTAGAGCAAGTAGAAGATTTATTAGAATTTGCTTATGAGATCGTTCACAAAAAATAAAATTTTTTTCTTAAAATACTCTGCAAGAACATAAATACAACGAAATGGTATGGAATAAAATTGTATTTACTCCTTATAATAATACAAAAAGGCGAGGTTGTATTTATGAGCAGAATGAAACAATTAAGAGAAGAAAAAGACATAACGCAGGAAGAACTGGCTTTTGTTCTGGATATTTCACAACAGCGGATCAGTAAGATTGAGAGAAATAAAGCGCCGCTGAGTGATGAGCTTATTATTCGCTGTGCCAGATATTTTGGAGTGACAGCAGATTATTTTCTGGGAATAAGTGATATTCGCCTTGAGATGGAAGTAGATGAAGCGAAGCCGCTGGGACAGGATGGAGCAGGTTTTCGGGAACTTATTTACTATTTTATGCGTATGAATCCGAGGGAACAGGAAGTACTGGTTGCAATTGAAAAGCTGCTTTGTCGTCTGACTGATAAAGAATAGATAATTTGCTATGTTCTGATTATTTATTCTTTTTCTTTATGGAGGAAATGCATGAATGTACTGATTTTGGAAGATAATGAAGTGGCAAGAAATGCCCTGATTAAGATTGTAAAATCCTGTATGAATCAAATTCAAGTCTTTGCTTTTGATAATCGGAGCGAAGCCTATTTGTGTGCCATGGACAAAAATATCGATCTGTTTCTCGTTGATATCATACTGAATCCAAAAGAAAGAAATGATACCTCAGGAATACGGTTTGCCAGTGATCTAAGGGATAATCTGCGGTATAAGGCAAAGCCTATTATATTTATAACTACCTTGTCAGGATTAGAGGGGGCGCTGCTCAGGCAGGTACATTGTTATGATTATATAGAAAAACCGATTGATGCACCACGGGTCAGGCGGCGCATTCTTGAAGCTCTCGATGCCATTGTGGCAGAGCGTAAGCTAAAAAAGCCAGAACAGCTTTCTTTACGTTATGATGGGGTAAATTTTCCTGTGGTCATTGATGAAGTTATTTATATGGTCAGCAGGCGGGGAGTATTGTACATCTATGGGGTAGAGGACCGGATTGAAATTCCCAACCTTCCTATGAGTACCTTTTTAAGCCGAATTCGGGATAATCATTTCCTGATACCCATCAAAGGAACAGCCGTCAATGTAAAATATATCAGGTCTGTTGATTTCTCGCAGAATAAAGTTTATTTAAAACGGACGAAGGATGTGGTGGACATCGGGGGAAGGATGAAAAAAAGGTTTAGAGAGGAATTTGAAGAATGTTTTCGTTTGATCAATTAGTGGTTCCCGTAAATAGTCTTTTGGAAATTACCAGTGTGATCATGCTCATCCATGTGCTGAATGTCGGCAAATACAGGGGCAGACTGTTGAATTTTGTGCTATTTTATATTTGTATCATTACATATCTTGTCTGGGTCAATCTCTATATGGAGAGTAAAGAATTGTTTGCTCTGGGGTATATTATTCTGTTTTTATTCGCCAAATGGCAGTATCAGATGTCTGTATTGCCAGGAGTGATTGTTACGATAGTGGCAATTGTTACTGCAAGTATCGTAGAAATGATTTATTATGCACCCTGCAAATTATTGGGAATTTTTAATATTTCCGATAGTGTGATATCGTTCATTGTTGTATTACTGACAACGACAACTATTTTTCTTGTACGAAAGAGACTTCCTGTAATTGACATACACAAACGATTGTTTCAAAAAGAAAAATACTCTTTTATTGTAAGCAGTATATGTAGTGTAGCTGTGATCTATGCCATTATTTCTTTCAGCGGGAGTAAGGGACTTACGTTCTCAGAGTACTTTTATGTGATCTGTTGTGTGGCGATTATCGCATTATCCTCCTACAAATTAAATAAATACCGCTATGAGGTTAAGCTTCGGACGGAGTACTCGGAAAAATATGGTGAGGTGCTGGAGCAGATCAGGGAGCGTCAGCATAAGTTTTCCAATCAGTTGAACGCCATCTATGCCCTTCACCAGCTCTATCATACCTATGAGGAACTGGTAGAAAAGCAGAAAGAACAGACGAAGGAACTGGGAAAATACATAATGCCGAACACCGTCATTATTCTCAAAAATCCTATCGTGATCGCTCATGTGTATCAAAAGATCTGCGAGGCGGCGGATTATGGCATCCATCTGCATACCAAATTCACCTGTGAGCTGGAGAGCGTGTCTATACCAGACATCTATCTGGTGGAGATCATCGGGACGCTTTTTGACAATGCCATGGAAAATATTCTCGAAGAGCGCCCTGAGGCAGAGATGTTTCTAGAGATAACAGGAAAGGAAGAATATGTTCTGATCGAGGTCTGCAATGAACATCCATTTATCCACCAGTCTGAGTGGAGAAAATTTCTTCAGAGAGGCTATTCTACAAAGGGAAAGGACAGAGGTCTTGGGCTGTATCATCTGAAGAAGCTGATGGCCAAATACAATGGAGAGATCGAGATCCGAAATAAGATGATAGATGAAAAGCCATATTTTTCTATTGCGGTAAAGATAAAATAAGTTCATCAGAACTTATTGGCAAGCCGCTTGCGCAGCTTGGGATGTGCAGAAAGCGTGCACGGAAATTAAGATAAAATAAGTTCTAACGAACTTATCCGCGAGTTTTTGCAAAACTCGGGATGTGCAGAAAGCATGCACGGAAATTAGGATAAAATAAAAAGAGATGCCCCACCATGGCAGAGTGTAGGACATCCCTTTTTTTCTGGCTCAGTTTTTGTCTTCCGGATATTCCGGCTCGCCGAAAAACAAAAAGCTGGTGCCGTGAAACCGCATAAATGCGCCGAGAGCAAGGCAAAGACTGCAGAGACTATACAGGGATGTTTTTGTGAATTTTTTCATAATATTGTTTCCTTTCTTTTATTAGTTTGATTAGTTTGGCTGCGACTAGCTGCAGTATCTGTAAGATACTTACCCAGAAGATAAGATTCCGAAAGGGTAAGTACTTGACATTCAAAAGCAGGAGAATATAGATCAGTACCACGGCGCAGGCGATGATGCGGAATACATTGCCCCTTTTCTTTGAGGGAGCGGGACGCCTGTCCGAAGAAACCGGGCCGATGATGCCGATGATAAAGATACCGACTGTCAGGCATAGGACCTGGAGCCAAAAGGGAGGGAAACACAGTTCTGACAAAACTACTGCACTCAATAAAAATGAAAAGGTGAAGAGCAGACAGGACAGATAATGTGAAAGATGTATCCCACCGGTGAAATTACGTATTGATAAGAGCACCAGAATGGCTGCCAGTAATTCTTTCTGACGATCCATCAGAGAAAAAGCAGTAAATAATATAGCCAGTTTGCTGGTCTCTGATATAAAACTGATGATCACATAACGCACTCTGGCGACTTCCAGCGCGGGAAAAAGAAAATCCCGTCACACATACAGGGAAATATCTTTAAATGCTGACATTTTTGTTATCCTCCGAGAAAGAGAATAGCATAAATGATTTTTTCTTTTTGGATATATCGCCAGAGGTCTGGATTTTGTATTTATTGTAGGGTCATTTGGAAATAAATTGATAAAAGAACTACTTTATAAATTGTCCTGGAGACTACATAAATATCCGGTGGAATAATCGCTCTAAATGTTTGGATTTGCTGAAAAGCCGGGTTGAAAATATTTCCAGTTCATTATATAATAAAGTTTAGAATGGCAGGAGGTGATGGGACTTTTGAATAAGAGATTTGACAATAAGTATGTATATGCTGGGCTGACTGCCTTTTGTGTATTGATTGCAGTTTTGATCTGTGCTTTTCTATTTTTTAATATGGATGGAGTCATGGGCATTTTAGGAAAGATAAATTCGGCGCTGATGCCAGTTTACATTGGACTGGCAGTGGCATATCTGCTGAGCCCGCTGGTGAATGTGGTGGAGCGTAATATTTTTATTCCCCTGTTCCGAAAGCTCATCAAGAAGCGTAAGGCTGTCCGGGGGATAAGCCGGGCGGTTTCGGTAGCAGTGGTGCTCGTGATGGCGCTGGCTGTTCTGTTTTGGTTGACGATGCTGGTTCTGCCAGAGGTGGTGGAGAGTATTACAAATCTAGCCAATAGTCTTCCCGAGTATTACCGCAATATCGTGAATGTAGCGCAGGAACTTAGTGGCAAGCATCCGGAGATCGCGAATTACTTAGAAGAAACATCGGAAACCATTTATGTGCAGCTGATCGGATGGATGCAAAATGAACTGATCCCTACCAGTACAGAGGTTTTGGGGACCGTTTCAGATGGGCTGATGGATGCGCTGGGAGTGTTATTAAATCTGGTAATTGGAATTATCATTTCGATCTACCTTATGGCTGGCAAGGAAACATTCTGTGCCCAGGCTAAAAGAATGTTGTTCTCTATTCTTCCGCTGAAATACGCGAGAATGACATTGGAGATCGGAAAGGATATCAACCGTTCTTTTGCCAAATTTTTTAGTGGAAAAATTATTGATTCTATTATTGTAGCAATTATTACTTTTATCGTTCTGAGCATTGCGGATACGCCTTATACGGCATTGATCAGTGTACTGATCGGCGTTACCAATATCATTCCGTTTTTTGGGCAGTATATCGGAGCAGTTCCAAGTGCTTTTTTGGTATTTCTGGTGGATCCGGTCAAGGGAATTATTTTTGTCATTCTGATCATTATTATACTTCAGGTGGATGGCAATATTATCGGCCCGAAGATTATAGGTGAATCCATTGGACTGGGAAGTTTCTGGATTTTGTTTGCGATTCTGGTGTTCGGTTCCCTGTTTGGAATTATTGGAATGATCTGCGCTGTTCCGGTGTTCGCTGTAGTGTATAAGACCATAAAGAACTGGAGTGCAAGACGGCTGGAGAAAAAGGGACTGCCGCAGGATACCCAGAGCTATCAAAGGATGGGAAGAGTCAATCAAAAAGAATAAGAATGGATAAGAAATTCAAAAGGGCTGCCACAGAATAAATTTGTTCTGCGGCAGCCTATTATTATATTCGGTACTAAAAGCTTTTGATCCAATTGATCAAGGAAGGATAGTGTGTCTGGTTGTACACATCCTTTCGCATCTGATCTGTAACCGGACCTTTTGATTCCATGATTGCGATGATCGCTTCCTGAAGTCCTGCGACTTTTCCCTCCTCAAAGGTCTTTTGGGAGTCTGGAGCCGGAGTGCTGTCGGTGCCGGTAGTGTCAGCGGGTGCTTCCGTTTTTTCCTCCACAATCATTTTTTTTGTTTCTGTAGGTGCTGTAGGTTCAGACAGGGAGTCCAATACATCTTCTACTCCTGTAGTCTCATCCTTTTCTTCTCCTGGCAGGGGAACCCAGATATCGCCAGAGTTTGCCCGGACGTTCACTACGATATTTCCATTCACGACAGATACGGTCTCACCGGACAATTTTCCGATGTAGGTATCCGCGCTGCTGGCGGGAACCGTCATGACAAAATCGCTGTCATCATTATTAACCGTCACGATCACGGACACCTCCTCTGTATTTCTGGAAAAGGCATATTGTCGGTTGGTGAGGATTAATTCCCTGTAATCGCCGTAAGAGAGCGCCGGAGTTTCCTGGCGGACAGCCCCCAGCCTGGCAATGAGTCTGGTGCATGGATTCTGCGACAGGGCATCGCTGAAATCATCCAGTTTCAGAGCCGGACGCAGGGAGGCATCGGAACCCTGCTCCTTTTTTCCTTCGATGGCAAATTCAGAACCATAGTAAATCGAAGGAACGCCAGGGAGCGTGTACAGGAGTACATGAACGGGAGCATAGTGGGCTTTATTTGTAAGTTTCGTATGGATCCGCTCTACATCATGGTTATCGACGAAGTTGTAGAGTTTCAGACCCTCTGGCCGATTGCCTCCCATCTCATAGAGACGTTTTACCGTGTGGGCAATCTCAAAGAAGTTGTGATCGTTGTGGCCGGAGTACAACGCCTTGTGGAGATGATAATTGGTGACGGAATGAAGAGTTCCCTCGTTGACCCACCGGGTATAGTCTCCATGGATCACTTCGCCCATCAGCCAGAAATCTGGTTTGACTTCATTTGCCACGTGGCGCAGCGCTTTCATATATTCAAAGTCCAGCACATCGGCGGCGTCCAGTCGGATTCCGTCGATATCAAATTCACTGACCCAGAAACGGATCACATCACAGATGTAATCCCGAACCGCAGGGTTGTGCTGGTTCAGTTTTACGAGAAGATTGTAGCCGCCCCAGTTTTCATATGAAAAGCCGTCGTTGTATTCGTTATTTCCACCGAAGTTGACATTGCAGTACCAGTCGCGGTAAGGGGAATTTTCCCGGTTTTTGCGGATGTCCTGGAAGGCAAAAAAGTCTCTTCCGGTGTGGTTGAAGACTCCGTCCAGAATGACGCGGATGCCCTCGTTGTGGCATGCCATCACAAAATCTGTCAGATCCTGGTTGTCACCGAGGCGGCTGTCTAATTTCTTGTAATCGGTAGTCTCATAGCCATGCCCCACGGATTCAAACAGCGGACCGATATAGATTGCATTGCAACCCATTTCTTTGATGTGGCGGATCCAGGGAAGCAGCTCACGTAAGCGGTGAACTGGCTCACCGTAGTTGTTTTCCTTTGGCGCACCACATAGTCCCAAGGGATAAATATGATAAAAAATCGCTTCGTCGTACCAAGCCATAATAATCCTCCTTCATAGTATTATAATAGCCTAGTATATCATATTTAAAGGTGTTTTAGAAGAAAAAAGTAAAAAAGTGTTGACAGGAAGGTCTACAGATGATAGACTTATTAAAAGGTCGAGAAAGAATAGATCAAATGGAAAGGAGGAAGCTTTTTTGAAAAATAATTTACTATCTGACAGCGAGATGGCATTTGCCCGGATTATATGGGAGATGGAACCAGTGCGGTCTGGAGAATTGGTGAAGATCTGCCAGGAACGTTTTGGATGGAAAAAATCTACGACTTATACGGTGCTGAAAAACCTGTGCATGGAAGGGATCTTTCAAAATGAAAATGCCGTTGTCACCTCACAAATGAGCCAGGAGGAGTATCTGGAACAGGAGAGTACGACTATCGTAAACAACCGTTTTGAAGGTTCACTCTCTAAATTTGTGACAGCCTTTACCGGAAGAAAAAGATTATCTGACAGACAGATCCAGGAACTTCAGCAGATCATTGAGGAGAATAAGAAGTGAGATAATCGGTGGTATTGAGGGAGATGAGGAATGAACATGGAGAAGATGGTGGAACAGGGGTTGGAGATAATAACAGGAAACACGATATTGATCCATATTGCGGATATGTGCGCAGCCACATCGGCAGTTATTTTATTTTTATTATTGATCCGTCCGCTAATGAAACGGCTGCCGAGGATTGGAATGTACATACTTTGGTTTATGGTGCTTGTGCGGATTCTTTGTCCTGCCACAGTAAATGGGATATATGGGCTGCTGCCAGATAAGGTAGAGCAGTCAGCAGGGAGAGTCGGAAGTTATCTGCAGGTGGAAGAGATCATGGAGAAATTTGAAATGCGTCGGCGGAGAACATATGGAGGAAGCAGCAATGGTTATCGTCTGCCAGAAGGAATCCAGATTAAAAAGGATGAAACTACCCGTTTGTCCCTGGAAGAAGAAGGGGCGGAGAAAACGCTCTCTTTGGAGAAAACTACTCCGGCTGCTGTGGGCAGGGAAAAGGAGAGGGGTAAGGGGCGGGTAATGGATATTGTGAGACAGCTTCAGCCGGGAGAATGGCTGCTGGGGATTTGGGGATCCGGAGTTCTTTGCTGCTGGCTGCATATGATTTTTTCTATCATCAGGACCTTTTGGCGGTATTCTGATGCTGCATGTATAGGGGATAATATATATCAGCATCCATTGGTAGACAACTCTTTTGTGATGGGGCTGCTGTCTCCGAAAATTTATATTTCGGAGAGACTTTCTGTAGAAGACAGGAGGTATATTCTATGTCACGAACGGGTGCACATCGCAAGAAAAGATTATCTGTTAAAACCGTTGGTATTTACTGTGTTTTCCCTATTATGGTTTAATCCGCTGGTCTGGGCAGCCTGGTATTTTATGATGAAGGACATGGAGATATCCTGTGACGAAGCGGTGATCCGGAAGCTTGGCTGCCAGGAGAGGAAATATTACTCCAGCCTGCTGCTTTCCCTGTCTTCGGGAAGTAAGATGATTATGAGTCAGTATCCGGGATTTAGCACAAGAGCAGTAAAAGAACGTATCCTGAGTGTGATGCGATACCGCAAACCAGGCAGGGCAGTTACGATTATGCTCTGTGCTGCGGTGTTGCTGTGTGGCTGCGGCATCGTGTCAGAACCAGTGAAAAAAGTGGAGAGTGTGCCGGACAAACAGCATAAAGGCCTCTGGGTGGAAAATGATATAGGAATCAACCGGGACGAAGAAGCGTACGACGAGGCGGAGAGACGGCTGAAAAAGGGTGAGGAGAACCCTTTGATACAAAGATCCATGGAGTGCGTCGTAGATGCCAGGGGAACGACGGTGCAGTTTGTCAGGCTGGATGATGGGAAAGAGATTTCATATAGTAAATTTGTCGGTAATGGGGATGATGGCTGGCATAAGGTAAAAAATACCTGGTCTGCTGAGTACCAAAAACGGTATCCTGACCGGAAATACAATTTAGAACGCTACAAATACGGTGCGGATGGCTTTTTGTATCTCTATGTGGTTCAGTATAATTTCTGCAAAGAGGATGTCGAATATAGGGCTGATCTACAGAAGTCCCTGCAGGCGCTGAAACATTATCTAATACGGGTGGATGAAAAAGAAGGAACGATGACGGAGATGCCGGTTATGCAGCAGCCGATGGGGGAGATGGATTTTGCGGTGGCATCCGACGGGATGATCCTTCTTGTGGATCATACTAACCAGGCGGTGCTATATAATGGTACCACGATGGAGAAAAACGGTGAATTTCAAACATCCCAGCGCATTTCTCCTGTATACGCAGGAGATGACTTCTGGACGTATCTGATCCATGATCAAACCAGTAAAAAGATCCACATCCGGATCCTGGATGAGGATGGGGACAGGCTCCAGGATCTATCTACGGGAGTAGAATATAATGGGGAAGACCGCCCTTTTGCCGCACTGGGGGTGAAGGACAATACAGTTATACTGGCCTGTGGCGAGGGGATTTATGAGGCGGAACTGGGAGAAAAGAAACTGCGTTATATTTTAGGTCACGAAACGGATAATATTTATTATCTGTGGCCAGAACTGTATGGTAATATTGTAGTAAGTATTTTTAAAGGAAATAATGACGATTATTATGCAGGTATGCAGGAATACTGCGAGAACGAAATCCGGGTTCCGGCAATGGCCCAATGGGATGTGGATATGTTTCTTCACTATACGCAGGTAAGTGAAAGAGAATGAGACATGATAAAAGCAGAAAACATGCACAGAAATTATGATAAAATAATTATAATTATTTTGTTTTATGGTTTCGTGGGGCGGAAAAATATGTTATAATCAATACGGGTTCCGGGAGATACCGGGGTCCGTATTTTAAATTTACTTGAAGGAAAACGTGGGTTTACGAATGGAGGGAAAGCATTTGAAAGGAAAAAAGATCATCCCAGTTCTGGCCGGAGCCAGCATATGTCTATGTCTGACCTCCTGTGGGCTTTTGCCAACGGAGGAAGAATTTGATGCGGCGCCCGTTGTGAAAGAATATGAGGGGGCAGATTTCAATAAGGTCTCTGTGGAGAGAGGTAACCTGGTAAAGACTGAAGAGATCTCCGGTAAATATAAAGGAACGGTAAGAGAAGAGATCCAGACGGACGGAGTGGGTGTTGTGAAAAAGATATATGTCCAGAAGGGACAGAGGGTGAAAGCCGGGGATAAGATTTTGAGTTATGTGCTCCAGGGCAGCGAAAATACGCTGCGAGAGGCAGAGAACAAGATTGAAAAAATGGAACTGCAGATCCGCCAGGCGAAGCGTATGATGAACCTGGAGATTGAGAAGCAGCAGAAGACTGGCGGTAGCAGGAAGGAGATCAATGGCATAAGGCAGCAGTATGAACAGGAGATACGCTCTTACGAATCCAGCCTGAAGCTTACACGTATGGATGCCAGGATTGCCAGAGAAGAGATCGAGGCAGAGGAGATCACAGCATCGGTGAATGGCGTCGTTACTTTTGTGGATCAGAAAGCCGAGGGAACCTTTGGGGACAGTTCCGAGCCTACTGTGATCATAGAAGGGGCAACGAAAAATCGTTTTGAGGCGAACAGCAAGTACGCTTCCTACTGTAAGGAGGGAGATGTGGTTACAGTGGAAGTGAAGGGAATGGAGTATAAGGCAACGATCCGAAAAGATAAAGATTCCACTGACAGCATTTATTTTTACCCCAATAATAAAGTGAATCTGGAGGAGGGAACCACCTGCATCTATAAGGTTGTACTAAAAGAGAAAAAAGACGTTCTGTATCTTCCGGTCTCCATTGTATATACCATGGGAGATAAACATGTGGTTTATTACGAAGATGAAAATGGCCTGAAAACCATGAAGGAGGTTACGATCGGGGAGACCATCAATAACTCGGTGGAGATCCTTGGCGGCCTGGAGGAAAATGAACAGGTGATAGCAAATTAGGTGCAGAAATATGACCTGCACAGAAACGGAGAATAATATGAAAAAGATCGTGGGTGTGTGTATGGCAGCCGTTCTTCTTCTGAGCGGCTGTGGTGAGACGAAGGCGTTGGAAGTGCCGGAGCTGATCAAACCTGTGGGGGTGGATATGGATACCGCGGAGGTGGTGAAGATGGACCTGAGCGGAGTGGTGGCATTTTCTGCCCAGATCGTGCCCAGCGTGGAGGAACTTTCCTTTTTATCTTCGGGAAGCATTGAGAGTCTGAATGTATCCATTGGTGATAAAGTAAAAAAGGGGCAGCTGCTTGCCTCCCTTTCTGCGACTTCTGGAAAGGCAAAAGATCTGAGAAATGAGATCGAAACTTTGAAAGCGCAAAATGAAGACAGGAATAAGCAGGGGCAGTATGATATAGAGATGCTGGAGGAAAGTATAAAGGAGCTGCGAAAGCAGCTTGCGAAAGAGAAGGACTCCTCTCGGAGAAAAAAAGTTAAAAAGCAGATAGAAAGTGCAAAAATGGATGTGGAGATTGCAGAGGAAAAGCTTTTGCAGCAAAAGGAACTGCAGCAGCTGGAGATCCGCCAGAAGGAAAGACAGCTTGCCGATTTACAGAAAAGCACAAAAGGCACCAAACTGTATTCGCCGATAAACGGAGAGGTGATTGCAACAGTGGGAGGAAGTGGTTATATGGTGCAGGGAGGAAATACAGCGATTCAGGTGGCAAATATGGAGAAACCAAGGCTTAAGACGGCCTTTGTATCGTCCTCTCTGATTGCCAAGGCGAACCGCTGCATTGCGGTGATCGGCGGGAAAGAATATGAGATCGAGATTGAGGGACAGGAACTGTCGAGAGAAGAAATTGAGCGGGGAGTAGTTCCGGAGAATTCCTGGTTTGACTTTAAAGAAGATCACGTATTGGCTGAGGTGGGGAATTCTGCAGCTGTAGAACTGCATACAGACTCGGTAAAAGACGCCCTGGTTGTACCGGTAAATGCGCTGCTGGGCAGCGGGGAGGAAAAATACGTATATCTGGTAGAGGGAGATGCTAAGATCAAAACAGCGGTAACCGTGGGGACACAGACAGATGCATATGTTCAGCTTGTTACAGGAGTGAAGGAAGGGGATGTTGTATATGTGGAAAGCTAAGTTGGTTTCGCTGTCTGTCCTGGCAGCCCTTGCCCTGACTGCCTGTGGGGGCAGTACTGGCAGTGGCGACGGGGAAGTTCTTTTGTATGAGGAAGAGGTATCTGGTGGAGCGGTGGAAGCCGCTGAGTCATATGAGACCGTAACCGTCCGCAGAGAGGACTACCAGGAGATTTACTCCGATACGGGGGAGCTGGAATATACGGATATTGAGACGGTTTATATCGATGAAGAGGACGCTGTATTGGATTCGATCAAGGTGAAGAGGAATCAGAGGGTCCGAAAAGGGGATGTGCTGGCAGTCTTTCATCTGGAAACTTCTAAGACCAAGCTGGAAAAGCAGAGACTTGTGAACGAACAGGCAAGAGCGCAGTTTGAGTCCGGGCTGGGCAGCCTGAGAAACAGTCTGTCCCAGGCAGAACAGGAATATAAGCGCCTGTCTAATGCGGCAGAAAAGAAAATGAAAAGCCTGGAGATCAAAAAGATGCAAAAAGAAATTGAGGCGTATATGAAGGGAGAGAAGGAACTGCTTGATCAGGAAAAAGCGTATGCCACACTGGTGAGAATGCAGTCCAAGACGAATTTGGTGGCAAAGAAGGGCGGTGTGGTTACGTCCGTCAACAGGGGTCTGGAAGGACAGGATGTTGATTCCTCCCAGAAGATCGTGGAATTCCGCAATAATGACAAATGGCTGATCAAGGTATCGGATCCGGAGTCTATGCTGAGATATAATATGAGTGTGTCAGTCCGCCTTGGCAAAAACATGAAGAATTACGAGCATGAGGTGGCGGGCAAGGTGGTGACCGCCAGTGACCTGACGGGTACCGATGAGACGGATTCGGGAGGGGACAAGGTTGTTTATATCGATGTAAGTGATGCGGACAAGAGGAAGTATGATTTTGAGACGAACAATATTTATATCCACGCGGTATCCTTTGAAGTCAAAGATGCACTAATGATTGATGCCAGAGCCGTGGATACGGAATCGGTGGGCTTTACCAATAAATCCTTTGTATGGGTGTTAGAAAACGGAAATCTTCATAAAAGGTTTATCGTAAGCAATTATAAAAATGAAAAGGATTATTTGGTGGCTCAGGGGCTGTCCGAGGGTCAGACGCTTGCCATAGTGGAATAAGAGAGGAGGGATTTAGGTGATTCGTTTTATTAAGCAGAAGCTGATACATAAAAAATGGATGGTTGTGTGCCTTCTGATCGGAAATATTCTTCTTGCCGCCATTGCCAGCAGCAATCCGATGTATCGGGATGCCGCACTGGAAAAAACACTAAAGTCCAAATATTCAGCATACATTGAGAAAAAAAATGCCTATCCAGGTGTCATTACATTTCAGGCATCGATGGATGCAGGACGAGGACATGAAGAAGATTTTATAGATATGAAGAATACAGCAGAGGAATCTGCCGAGACGCTTGAGGTAGATCAGAAATATCTCATATCCTTGTATGAGACTTCCAAACTGAGGGGAGATTTTGTTCAGTCCAGAGGCAATAAGTCCTCGACAAAATCTATGCGTATCGCGGCATTGTCCGGGATCTCCGATCATATTAAAATCCTTGCGGGGGAGAATTGCAAAGACCAGCTGCTGGAGGATGGATCCATTCCGGTGATCCTCAGCCAGCGCGCTATGACCAAGCTGGATGTAATTCTGGGTGATGTGATCGAGTTTGCCAAATTAAAAAAAGCAGATAGCACCAATATGAAAATAAAGATCGTGGGAGTGTTTGATGCCAGTGATTATGAAGACAGTTACTGGGTAAAGGGACCAAGTGACTATTATCTGGAAGTATTTATGAATGAAAAGCTTTTTCAGGAGATGTTTGTCAATCTGAAAGATCAGCAGCACAGTATAACCGCTCTCTGGCATCAGGTTTTTGATTATGAAAATGTACGACCCTCGGAGATCAATGCTCTTGTCGAGCGTACAGAGGAACTGTGCAGTTCTTCTAAGAGCCGTTTTACTAATATCAAGGAGCCGGATTATCTTGAAGTTCTCAGGGAGTACCAGACAGCGGCAAAAAAAGTGTATACTACGCTGCTCATCCTGCAGATTCCGGTGCTGGCGCTGCTTCTTGCCTTTATCTTTATGATCTCCAGGCAGATGCTGGATCTGGAACAAAATGAGATCGCTCTGTTAAAGAGCCGTGGCAGCAGTAAAAAGCAGATTTTGTTCATCTATTTTCTTCAGTCACTGATTCTGTCGGTGATGAGCAGCATCGTAGGTGTGCCGCTGGGATACTTTTTGACAAAGGCGCTAGGGTCCACCAATGGGTTCCTGGAGTTTATCCAGCGTAAGGCGCTGCATGTGCGATTGAGTCCGGAAGTGTTTTTGTATACACTGGGTGCGATACTGGTATCCGTTGCATTTATGGTGCTTCCAGTGATCAAGGATGCCAATGTGACCATTGTCAATGTCAAGCATAAGAAGAACAGCAATGAACATAACATATTCAGCCGGGTCTATCTGGATGTGATCCTTTTGGCGGTGTCCCTGTATGGACTGTACTCCTTTACTGCCAGGCGCAATGAACTGATGACAAGCATGCTGGAGGGGGACTCCATTGATCCTTTCCTATTTATCTGCTCTTCCCTTTTTATCATAAGTGCAAGTCTGGTGGGCCTGAGACTTCAGCCACTCTTGATCAAACTTGTATACTACATAGGTAGAACGTACTGGAAGCCTGCATTTTTTGCCTCCTTCCTGCAGATTATACGGACAAGGAAAAAGCAGGGTTTTATGATGGTATTTTTGATGTTTACGGTCTCTCTCGGTATCTTCAATGCCACCGTGGCCAGGACCATCCTCTCCAATTCCGAGAAGGGGATCCGGTACAGCACCGGGGCAGATCTGGTGCTTCAGCAGCCATGGGAGGATAACTCACTGGCACTGTCGTACTATCCAGATCTGGAACTTACCTATACGGAGCCGGATTTTGGTGTGTATGAGAGTATGGAAGGAGTGAAGTCGGCGGCAAAGGTGTACCGCAATGACGAGATCGAAACTTCCTATAATAAAAAAAGTGGTGATAGTGAAGTTCGCACGACGCTGATGGCCATTGATACAAAAAGCTTTGGGGAAACGGTTTCTGATTTCCAGCAGGATCTGCTTCCGGTACATATTAATCGATATCTGAATGCCATGGCAAAACGCACGGATGCGGTTTTGTTGAGCATGAATTATCATAAAAAGCATGGAATCGAAATCGGGGACCGGATCACCTTTACCAATGACGAGGGGGTAGAGGCGGAGGGAGTTGTCTATGGTTTTTTTGATTATTTTCCCGGTTATATAGCCCAGACTCATTCACTGAATGAGGAAGAAACACTGGTTACCACAGAGAATTATCTGATTGTGGCTAATCTGGCACAGATTCAGCATACCTATGGGCTCCGGCCATATCAGGTGTGGCTGAAGACTGCCGGTACCTCCCGGTTTATTTACGACTATGCCAAGGAAAATAATATATCATATACTACCTTTGAAGATGTCTCTTCCAAGATGATAGCGGTAAAGAACGATGCGCTGTTTCAGGGAACCAATGGAATTCTGACTATGAGTTTTATCGTGATCCTGATTTTGTGCTGTACCGGCTTCCTGATTTACTGGATCCTGTCCATCCGGCAGAGAGAGCTTTTGTTCGGTGTATTCCGGGCGATGGGTATGACAAAAAGAGAAGTCATCCAAATGCTGATAAATGAGCAGATATTCAGTTCCGGTGTCTCCATTCTGATCGGAACTGTGATCGGCCTTCTGGCATCCCGGATGTTTGTGCCGCTGGTTCAGATCTTCTATGCTTCTACCGATCAGGCGATACCGTTGGAGGTAGTAAATAAAGCACTGGATATGGTGAGGCTTTTCAGTATCATTGGAATCGTGATCATCATTTGTATGATTGTTCTTGGCAGGCTGATATCCAGGATCAATATATCTCAGGCACTGAAACTTGGCGAGGACTAATGGAAGCGAGGTAAGAACATGGAAAATATTATTGTTACAGAGGGCGTGAAACAGAGTTTTCCGGTGGCTTCCGGGGGGGAGTTTGTGGCGCTGCATGATATCAGTATTCAGATTCCGGAGGGAAAACTTACGATATTAAGAGGGCGTTCCGGCTCCGGAAAAACGACTTTGATGAACATACTGAGCGCTCTGGATTATCCCAAGGCGGGTGAGGTCATTTTTGATGGGAATAATCTTGAAAAAATGAGCGATGCCCAAAGGGAAGAATTCCGAAAGATGAATGTAGGATTTGTCTTTCAGTCCGTGGCGCTGATCCCAATGATGACAGCCTATGAAAATGTGGAATTTCTTCTCCGGCTGGCGAAATATCCGGGGAATAAGCGCAAACGCGCGGAGGAATGCCTGAAGCTGGTAGGGCTTGGACAGCGTATGCATCATATGCCCCAGGAGCTGTCCGGAGGAGAACAGCAGCGAGTGGCCATCGCCAGGGCGATTGCCCATAAGCCTCGGATCATCTTTGCCGATGAGCCGACAGCAGAGCTGGATACCGCCACCGGGCTACAGGTTATGAAGATCTTCCGGGAACTGATCCAGAAGGAAGGGGTAACCATCGTAATGACAACTCACGATATGGGGCTGTTGGAGATCGCAGACTGTATCTATCACTTGGAGGATGGTGAGATTATCAATGAAAAATAAAGTGTTGGAAAAGATCAAGGATTTCCGCCATATCAACCGGCAGGCTTCAGGAAGTCAGGAGATGGAAGATCTCCATGTACCGGAAGATGTGATGATCGAGTGCGACGGTCTGGTGAAGATTTATAAGACAAAGGATATCGAGGTTCTGGCGCTGCAGGGACTGGATCTTACGGTCCGCCGGGGAGAGCTTATGGCGATCATCGGAAATAGTGGCAGTGGAAAATCCACATTTTTAAATATGATCGGAGGTCTGGACCGGCCATCGGCAGGAAAGTTGTACGTAGATGGAAAAAATCTGTTTCAATTGACAGAGGAAGAATTGGTGGACTACAAGCGTAGTACGGTCGGTTTTGTGTGGCAGAATAACGCCAGAAATCTTCTTCCGTATCTGACTGCCTGGGAAAATGTCATGACGCCGATGCTGTTCCGGCAGGATTCCATGACGGAGGCAGAAAAGAAACAACGGGCAGAAGAGCTTTTGGAACTGGTGGGCCTCTCCCAGCGGAAAGACAATAAACTGAGCCAGTTGTCCGGAGGAGAACAGCAGCGTGTGGCCATTGCTATCGCACTTGCTAACGATCCGAAACTTCTGCTGGCGGATGAACCTACGGGAGCTGTGGACCGCCGGACCGCGGATGATATCCTGGATATGTTCCGGCGGCTGAATGAGACGCTGGGGGTTACAATTGTGATCGTGACCCACGATAAAGAGCTGGCGTCTAAAGTAAACCGGGTTATTTCTATCCGGGATGGAAAGACCAGCAGTGAACGGATCATGAAAAGTGAATATAAACAGCGGTTGGAGGACATTACTATTAATTGGAATGAAGAAGAGGTTCAGGAAGAATTTGCCGTTCTCGACCGAGCTGGAAGGATCCAGATACCTTCCGAACTTCTCCAGGAGATGGGAATGAAAGGGAACAAAGTAAAACTAGAGCTGGTGGACGGAAAAATTGTCATTGAAAAACCGGAAAATTAGTGTTACACTTTGACTATTAAATTATAATAGAAGGTTGTGAGAGTAAAATGAATAGGCGTATGGATGTGCGAAGGAAAATCAGTAAAGGTTTCAAGCAAAACAAAGGGAAAAAGCAGAATGTGATTCTGGCAGTATCGGTCTCGGCGGCAGTCGTCATGATATTGATGTTATCCATTGTGAAGATATACTCAACGGTAAAAAATAACAGATCAGGAGACGGACCAAATACTCAGCAGGTGCAGGCAACAGCTTCTCCGGCACCTGAGTCGGTGGAAACAGTGGCGCAGCCGACACCTGTCCCTGTGGTCAGGGACAAAGCGGTTGCTTTGACTTTTGACGATGGTCCTTCCCGCGCAAATGATGGGAAAATTCTGGAAACATTACAAAAGTATGGTGCCCATGCCACATTTTTTGTACTTGGGGACAGGGCCAGGGTGGATGGAGACATTCTCCAAATGTATCTGGCCGCAGGTTGTGAGATCGGGAGCCATTCCTGGAATCATCCCCAGTTGAGTAAGATGAAGTGGGATAAAGTGGAACGGCAGCTGAGCAAAACGAATAAAACTGTCAGTAAACTGACGGGGGGATATCAGATAAAGCTTTTACGGCCTCCCTATGGATCTATCAGCAAAACGATGAGGAAAAAGCTTGACATGCCGATGATCCTTTGGAGCCTGGATACACTGGACTGGAAGACGAGAAATACGAAAAAGATATTCAGGGAAGTAAGAAAAGATGTAAAGGATGGAGACATCATACTGATGCATAATATTTACAGTACCACTGCCGATGCGGTGGAAAAGGTAGTGCCCTGGCTGCAGGACAAAGGGTACGATATACTTACCGTCAGCGAACTGATGGAAAGAAAAGGAAAGAACATAGAAAATGGAAGTGCATATCTGAATGGCAGATAAATTAGTGCAAACAGGAGGCTGATATGAAAGCATTTATGGACCAGAATTTTATACTGAGTACGAAGACAGCAAAAAAATTATTTTACGATTATGCGGAGAAAACTCCGATCCTCGATTATCATTGTCATCTTGACCCAAAAGAGATCGCAGAGGACAGACAGTTTAAGAATATAACAGAGCTCTGGCTGGGGGGCGACCATTATAAATGGCGCATCATGCGCTCTAATGGTGTGGATGAGAAATATATCACTGGGGATGCGCCGGATGAAGAGAAATTTCAGGCTTTTGCAGAAGCCCTGCCAAGAGCCATCGGCAACCCCATGTACCACTGGTGTCATCTGGAACTGCAGCGGTATTTTGGGATCACAGAGCCTTTAAGCGGAAAGAACTGGAGGAAGGTCTATGACATCTGCAATGAAAAGCTTCAGAGACCGGAGATGTCTGCGAAGAATCTTATCCGTATGTCCGGCGTGACACTGGTGTGTACCACCGATGATCCGGTGGACGATCTGAGATATCACAAGCAGATCAAGGAAGATCCAGATTTTGAGGTTCAGGTGCTTCCGGCATGGCGTCCAGATCTGGCTATGTCTCCGGAAAAGGATGAATTTACAGCATATATGAAACAGCTCTCGGATGTGAGCGGCGTGGAGATTACGGATTTTTCTACTCTTCGGCAGGCGTTGGTAAAGCGTCTGGACTATTTTGTGGAAAATGGCTGCCTCATCACGGACCACGGACTGGATTATGCCCAGTATCGCCCGGTCTCGGAGAATGAGATGGATGAACTGGTAAAGCGCAGTCTCGCTGGGGAAAAGCTGGAGTTAGAAGAACTTCTTCAGTTTAAGACGATGATGATGCTGTTTTTGGGCAGGGAATATGCCGGAAGAAATCTTGCCATGCAGCTTCATTATGGGGCAAAGCGGGAGAACAATGAAAGGATTTATCAGAGTGCCGGTGCCAATGCGGGGATTGACTGTATCAATGAAAAAGGATTTTCTGCTGAGGTGGCAGATTTTCTCAATGCCCTCTGCCGCACGGACGAGCTCCCTAAGACGATTCTGTATTCCCTGAATCCAGTGGATAATGCGGTGATCGGTACGATGATCGGATGTTTTCAGGGAGATGGACTCCGGGGAAAGATCCAGCAGGGATCTGCCTGGTGGTTTAATGACCACAAACCGGGGATGACAGAGCAGATTACTTCTCTGGCAAGTCTGGGGCTTCTAGGGAATTTTATCGGTATGCTGACAGATTCCCGCAGTTTTGTCTCCTATCCGAGACATGAGTATTTCCGACGGATCCTCTGTGACTACATTGGCAGACTGGTAGAGGAGGGAGAGTATCCAGAGGACTATGAGTTATTGGGTGAGATGGTGAAGGATATCTCATATTATAACGCAGTGAGATATTTTGGATTTGACTTAAAATAAGTTCTGACGAACTTATTGGCAAGTTGTTTCGCAACTTGGTATGTGCAGAAGTCGTGGACAAAATTATGAAAACAAAGGAGAGCGGAATGAAATTTAAGTTAGTAAAAGAAGGAATTGCGGCAGGTGTCTATCTGTCACCGGATTCCGAAGATAGAAAAGGACTTGTTCATGTGGCGGGGATCTTTGCCGGTGATGTGGAGCTGGTGACTGGTGTGAGACCACAGATTGAGGAAGAGCTGACAGACCAGCCACAGGTGATCGCAGGAACCATTGGAAAGAGCTCTCTGCTGCTACAGCTGGAAAAGGATGGCGCGCTTGAGACCTCAGAGCTGAAAGGAAAGAGAGAATCTTTCCTTATTCAGCTTGTTACATATAACAACACAGAAAAATTAGTGATCGCGGGGACGGAGACGGTCTCCACTCTTCACGGAATTTATCATCTATCAAAGAAGATTGGTGTCTCTCCCTGGGTGTACTGGGCGGACGTAAAACCGGCACACAGGGAGGAACTCATTTTTAATGAGAATATAAATTTTGTTTCTAAAGAGCCGTCGGTAAAATTCCGTGGTTTCTTTATGAACGATGAGTGGCCGTCTCTGGGTAATTTTGTAGAAAATACCTTTGGGGATTTCAATGAATTTTTCTATGAGAAGGTATTTGACCTTTTGCTGCGTCTGAAAGGAAATTATTTCTGGCCGGCCATGTGGTCAGCATCCCTCCCGCTGGATGGTTCCGAGGATCCTCTTGCCATCATAAAACTGGGTACGGAACTGGGGATTACCATCGGACAGTCCCATCATGAGCCATTGATGCGCGCTAGTGAAGAGTGGGATAAGGTAAAGACCGAGGAGAACAATGTAGGATATGGAAAAGACTGGAATTACTATACAAACAGTGAGGGGCTTTACCGCTACTGGGAAGATGGTGTGGAGAGGGACAAAGATTTTAAACATATGATCACCATCGGTATGCGGGGAGAACGGGACACGATGATGCTGGGACCAGATTCCACCATACAGGAAAATGTAGAACTGCTACGCCGCATCATTACGGATCAGAAGAAAATCATTCGTGATAAAGGCTGTGATGACATGCCGAAGATGCTTGCACTCTACAAAGAAGTGGAAGGATTTTATTACGGCGGCAATGGTGTAAAGGGTCTGCAGTCCTGGGACGGGCTTGATGACACTATTCTACTGCTGTCGGATGATAATTTTGGAAATGTACGGACGCTTCCCACGGAAGAGTTGAGAGATAGAAAAGCTGGCTGGGGATTATATTATCACTTTGATTATCATGGAGGTCCCATCTCTTATGAGTGGGTCAATTCTACGCCGCTTCCCAAAGTATGGGAGCAGGTTTCCATGGCCTATGATTATGGAATACGGGATATGTGGATCGCCAATGTGGGGGATATTCGCCCGGATGAGCTTCCATTGTCCTTTTTCATGGAGCTGGCCTATGACTTTGAGGGCAGGGGGACGGATCATAAAAATGAGACAGATCAATTCCTCACTGGCTGGGTAGAAGAGCAGTTTGGGGCTTATGTGAAAGACGATACGTGTAAGGCGGAGATCGCCGATGTGCTGAGAGAATATACGAGAATTCATGGATTGAGAAGACCGGAGTCGATGAATCCGAAGGTGTATCATGTCTCCCACTTCAATGAGACGAAGAAAATGATCCGTCGTTGTGAGGCACTGATTCAGAAGACGGATTCGATAAAAGATAAGATTCCATCAGAATCTGCTGATACTTTTTATGGTTTGGTATATTATCCGGCGGTGGCAGGGATGAACCTGCAGCTTATGAGTCTTTATGCGGCGCTGAATCACTGGTATGCAGAGCAGGGAATCACAGCGGCAAACCATTATGCTAAAAAAGTGAAGGCTGCCATAGAGAAGGATGCGGAACTGACCAGATATTATAATGAAGAGATGGCAGAGGGAAAATGGAAGGGCATGATGATGTCCAACCATGCCTGTTTCGTTTCCTGGAATGAAGAGGGCTGGCATTTTCCAGAGGTGAAAGAAATTCCGGTGGCTCAGACTGTCAAAATGCTTGTACATGCAGAGAATGCGGATCGCTTTGTGGCATCTGGAAAGACAAGTCTTCCAGAATTTACCCAGGCAGGCGGGGAGCATTACAGCATCGAGATCGCCAGCGGGGGCGGAGAGTCCTTTGATTTTACTGTTGAAGCAGAAGACGGCATTGTTGTGAGTCCCTCCAGCGGAAGAGTTTCCAGTGAGATCGTTACTATCGATGTCAGCGTAGATCCCTCGGTTTCTTCTGGTTTTGAAAAGACTGTAAAAATAAAGGGAGCGGAAGAGATGATAGAGATTGCTGTGCGATATACCACAACTGTAGAAGATCTTCCTTCTGGCACTTTTATCGAGAGGGATGGCATCGTTTCTATGGAAGCGGAAAACTTTGTAAACTCTGAAACTTATGGGGAACATCATTTTGAGAATTTAGAGGGTTATGGAAAAACCTGTTCTGTTATGAAGATTTACCCTACCATCGGAAATTTTGATGAGATTGGCAAGGCGCCGAGTCTGACTTATTCGGTCTATGTGAAGGAAGACGGAGAGTATTCTTTGAAAGTGATTACCACACCGGAAAACAATCTGGAACACGGAAGGACGGTACGATATGCCGTTGGTGTCGGCGATGAAGCGCCGTTGGTGGGAGATACGATCCTCGCAGAAAATTATGAGATCGGTGGAGGGCCGTGGGACCGTGCCCATGGCTGGGCAGAGGGCGTCCTCAATAACTGCCATTATGGCATCACCACCCATCATCTCAAAGCCGGAGTGAATGAGATCCGGTATTATGGTGTGGAGGCTGGTCTTGCCCTGCAGAAGCTGATTCTATATAGGGGAGAGCTTCCGGAATCCTATCTGGGACCGGATGAAAGCCCAAGGGTATAATCTGCAGACAGGAGGGCTGCCACATCAGCAGATAGACGATCTGTTGATGTGGCAGCTCCTTTTTGATGCCAGAAAGATCAAAAAAACAATGCAAATATATGATAGAAACTTTATAAAATATTTATGAAAAATCTCTTGTAATCAAACGGAAGTTCCGATAACATTATGAAATATAAAATAATGTATCAGAAAGGATTTGATCTAATGAACAAGAGAAGTATAGCGCTGATCCTTTGTTTTGCATTGACGCTTTCTATGTTGGTTAAGCCAGAGCTGTCAGAAGCAAAAGCGAGTAAGCCTAGACTCAACAAAAAGAAAGTGACCTTGTATGTTGGAAAGAGTGTCCGTCTCAAGGTTAAGGGAACAAAGAAAAAGGCGAAGTGGAAGAGCAGCAACAAGAAAGTAGCAGCTGTTTCTTCTAAGGGGAAAGTTTCAGCAAAGAAAAAGGGAACTGCCCGCATCACAGCAAAAGTCGGCAAGAAGAAACTGGTATGCCGCGTGACTGTTAAGAATAAGAAAAAACCCGCGCCTACGCGTACGGGTTCTGTGAATACGACTCCGTCACAACCACAGCGATCGGAAAATCCGGGAGCAGTGCCATCTGCGCAGCCGCAGACTTCTTCGGATCCGGGAACGAAGCCATCTCCAAGTGCGACGGCAACAGCAGATCCAGGAGAGAAACCATCTCCGAGTGCAACGGCAACGGCGGATCCGGGTGTGGAGCCGTCCCAAAGCCCTGGGGAAACGGCGGATCCAGGTGTGGAGCCATCACCAAGCCCGACGGCAACAGCGGATCCGGGGACAAAACCGTCTCCAAGTGCGTCAGCGACAGCAGATCCAGGAACGAAGCCGTCACCGAGTGCAGCGGCAACAGCGGATCCAGGAGCAAAGCCCTCGACGAGTCCGGCGGCCTCACCGGGAGTAAAACCGTCTCCAAGTGCGTCAGCAACTTCAGATCCGGGCGAGTATCCAACAGAGATTGTCAGCATGAAGGATACCTATGATAATATCTTCGGAAAAACAGGGACATGTATCAACCTGGTACAGCTGCAGGATCCTGAAACACTGGAATATGTGAAAAAACACTTTTCCAGCTTTACCCTGGAAAATGAGATGAAACCGGATTATCTTATGCCAGGCTGGCTGAAACCGATCAGTACAGAGGAAGCTAAGAAAAAGACTGGTGATTATGTTATCCCGGAGAGTTATAAGGAGACTACGGTTCCTCAGTTCAATTACGATACCGTAGACAAAGTACTTAAAATCGCAAAGGAAAATGGTTTAAAAATACGTTATCATGTACTTGTCTGGCATTCCCAGTCACCGGAATGGTTCTTTAAGGAGAATTACAGCCAGGATGAAGCCGCAGAATACGTCTCAGAAGAAGTGATGTATGAACGTATGCGGATGTACATCAGCAGTATGATCCATCATGTGTATACACTGGATAACGGGGCATATAAAGACGTTGTGTATACATGGGATGTGGCAAATGAATATTTTAGTAATACACCGGATAAAAACTGGGCGGCAGTATTCGGAAACAGAGAGAATATTGAAGGCACCACCAGTACCGACAGACCGGCACTGGGAACCAGACCTACTTATATAAAGAAAGCATTTGAGATGGCATATGATGCCCTGGCAGAATTTGGACTCCAGGATAAAGTGCCGCTGTTTTACAATGATTTCAATACCTACTTTACGAAGGAAAAAATCATTGAGATGATAAACTTTATCAACGAGGACCGGAAGGTCTGCAGCGGAGTCGGCATGCAGAGCCATCTGGCGCTGGCGAATCCTACTGTGGATACCTATATAAATACGGTAGCAGCATTTGTTCAGGCGGGATTCCAGGTGCAGATCACGGAACTGGATGTAGGATGTACTCCGAATAAGGATAAAGATGATCCGGATCCGACAGAAGCAGAGCTGGCAGCGGCCTACCAGAAGCAGGCAGAATATGTGAAAGAGCTGACCAAACAGTTGATCACCCTGCAGAAATGGTCTGGCAATAAGATCACAGGTCTGACCTGGTGGGGATTGTATGATGACATCTCCTGGCGGAAATATGAGCATGTGCTGATGTTTGATAAGGATATGTATGATGCGAAACCGTCATATTACGCCTTTATGCAGGCGGCGAAGGAGGTTCCAGAAGAGCCGGAGAAGCCGTCAGTATCCTCAGCAGTAAAACTTGACTTTAAGACCCAGGGTTCCTATGAAAGTGAATCCGATGCTGCGAAATGCCAGCTTAATGAGGATGGTTCGCTGACTATTACATTTACAGCCCAGTACGCAGCAGTTCGGTTTGATCTGCCGGCGTCCTTGAAAAAGGACAGTCCATACAAATCTGTGGTGCTCACCTATACGAGTTCAGGTGGAAATCTTGGTCACTCCTTCTATACTGAGGCGGGCAAGAAAACCAACTGGGGTAGTGAGATCAAAGCATCAGCGGATGTGAAAACATGTGGATTGAATACAGCAAATGAGTATACTGTGGATGATGTCCTTCAGGGATTCCAGATATTTAATGGCGGTGAAGCCTCTGTAGAAAAGCCGGTCACGATTACGATAAAATCTCTGATCTTCTATGAGAATACAGCGTATTATCCATGGGAGCTGAACCCGGATGAGGTTCAGACCCCGGAACCGGAGCCAGAGCCAGATCTGAATGCTCCACCGGAAGGGGAGGGATGGCAGTCTCTTCCTCTGGATCAGATGTCAGATGGTGTCAAAGAAGATGGCAGGGTAGTGCTGAATAATATAGGACAGGTGACGATACCATTGCCAAAGACCATCGAAGGCGATGGAAAGAAACTGGAGGTAGTGGTAAAAGGTACTTTTGGTGCCGGCTCACAGGGTATGCGCATGTGGCTGGCAAATGGCACAGGGACGGCATCCGACCAGTATTATTATACCAAAACCAGTGTTGGGTTTGGCGGTGCAGGTGATCCTGATGTGTTCTTTAAGACAGGGGCATTTGAGCTCCAGAAAGTTTTGACCCTTGGACACACCGAAGGTGAAGCAAGAGTGACAACTGCTAATAATCTGCTCTTAAAGGGGCCCTCCTACAATGTTAATATGCTGGAAGTTACCATTTATGGCATTTACGTTCGTGAGGTATAGGAATAAAAGATAAAATAAAAAACATTAGACCGGTAAGAATGATATTCTGACCGGTCTATTTTTATCTGATTATCTGATAAGAAAGTTCTCAATTCGCGGAGTAGAAGAATGGCTTTGGTTTGGCTGTCAAAAGCGAAAAAAAATGTAGCATATTCCTTTGCTTTATGTTAAGATATTCACGAGTGTTTGCAAAAAAATACCGGGAGGATTTGTTATGGCTGAAAAATGTATTGAGCTAAAAGGCATTACCAAAGCATTTGACGGACAAATCGTTCTAGATAATATGAATCTTGATATTCATGAGAATGAATTTGTTACTCTGCTTGGCCCCAGTGGCTGCGGCAAGACAACGACGCTGCGGATCATGGGAGGTTTTGAAAATGCGGATGCGGGAGAGGTACTGCTCTACGGTGATGATATCGCAGGGGTGCCTGCCAATAAGCGTCCCATCAATACCGTATTTCAAAAATACGCTTTATTTTCTCATATGAATATCGAGGAAAATATCGCATTTGGTTTAAAAATAAAAAAGAAGTCAAAGGACTATATCAAAGATAAGATAAAGTATGCTCTGCGTCTGGTAAATCTGGAGGGCTATGAGAAGCGGATGCCGGACTCCCTGAGCGGTGGACAGCAGCAGCGAATCGCCATTGCCCGGGCGATTGTGAATGAACCGAAGATACTCCTATTGGACGAGCCGCTGGGTGCACTGGATCTGAAACTGCGCCAGGATATGCAGTATGAACTGATACGGCTGAAAGAGGAGCTGGGCATCACTTTTGTATACGTGACCCATGACCAGGAAGAGGCGCTGACGATGTCAGATACTATTGTGGTCATGAACCAGGGGTATATCCAGCAGATCGGTTCTCCAGAGGATATTTACAATGAGCCACAAAATGCCTTTGTAGCCGACTTTATCGGAGAGAGCAACATTATTCCGGCGACTATGGTAAGAGATAAACGGGTCAATATACTGGGTAAGGAGTTTGAGTGCGTTGATGTGGGGTTTGGAGAGAATAAGCCTGTGGATGTGGTAATACGTCCAGAGGATCTTATTTTAGTGCCGCCAGAAAAGGCAATGATACGGGGAATCGTTACCTCGTTAGTTTTTAAGGGAGTGCATTATGAGATGGAGATCGAATCCATGGGGTATACCTGGCTGGTGCAGAGTACCCGTCTTGCTGAGGTGGGAAAAGAGGCTGGTCTGTGGGTGGATCCCTTCAATATCCAGATCATGAAAAAGCCGGAAAATGAGACAGAGGAGGCGTTTGCTGGTGACAGAATCGAGAGGAGTTAAGCGCCTGTCCTACCCTTATATTGTATGGATGGCGATATTTGTAATCGTACCACTTTTGATCGTGTGCTACTATGGTTTTTCTGACAGAGAAGGAAACTTTACACTGGAGTATGTAAAAAGCATCGCTTCCCCGGTGCACTGGAAGGCGCTTCTGCTTTCGGTGAAGTTGTCCCTGATCAGCACATTGATCTGTTTTCTGCTGTCGCTGCCATTGGCTATGGTGATCCGCAGCCTGCGGCTCAACAGCAGTGGATTTATAATTTTTATCTTTATTCTCCCGATGTGGATGAATTTTCTGCTTCGTACCATTGCCTGGCAGTCTCTCCTGGAAAAGACTGGAATTATCAATACGGTCTTACATGCTGTGGGTCTTCCGGGGCAGAGCCTGATCAATACCGAGGGCGCTATCATTTTGGGCATGGTATACAATTACCTGCCCTTTATGGTACTGCCGATTTATAATTCCCTGGTAAAAGTTAGTCAGGACACCTTTGATGCGGCGAAGGATCTGGGAGCGAACTGGTTTCAGATTTTGTGGCATATCACATTACCTCAGATATTTCCGGGTATCGTGAGCGGTATCACGATGGTATTTGTGCCGGCCATGACCACCTTTGTCATTTCCAACCTTCTTGGCGGCGCCAAGATCAATCTGATCGGAAACATTATTGAACAGGAGTTTACGACGGCAAATAACTGGTATCAGGGCGCGGGGCTCTCCATCGTACTGATGGTTCTTGTGCTGGGCAGTATGGCAGTTATGTCCCGGTATGACAAAGACGGGGAGGGGGCTGCGATATGGTAAATAAAAAACGAAAAACCTACCGGAGTCCGATGCAGAGACTTGTGGGTGCTGGCGGCAAGATTTATTTGTTTCTTATTTTTGTATTTTTATATGGGCCGATAGCCACATTAATCGTGTTATCCTTTAATGAATCAAAATTCAGGGGAAGATGGGGCGGTTTTAGTTTAAAGTGGTATGAGAGTCTTTTTTCTTCCAGAGAGATCATGGAAGCTCTGTGGACTACGCTGCTTCTGGCATTTTTATCGGCATTGATCGCAACGATCCTTGGGACAGCGGCCTCCTTTGCCATGAACCGGATGAAACGCCTGCCGAAGATGATCCTTATGACAGTGACCAATATCCCGATGTTGAATGCGGATATCGTGACGGGAATATCTCTGATGCTTCTGTTCATCGCACTGCGGTATCGTATGGGATTCAGCAGTGTTTTACTTGCTCATATTACATTTAATCTGCCCTATGTGGTGCTCAGTGTACTGCCCAAATTAAAGCAGATCAATAAAAGTGTTTACGAGGCGGCGCTGGATCTGGGGGCTTCCCGTGGATATGCCTTTATTAAGGTGATCTTTCCGGATATATTACCGGGGATACTGACCGGTTTTCTATTATCCTTTACCATGTCCCTGGATGATTTTGTTATCACCCATTTTACCAAGGGTATGGGCGTCGACACGCTCTCCACGAAGATATACGCGGAGGTCAGAAAAGGGATTAAGCCGGAGATCTATGCGCTTTCAACGATCATGTTTGTGGCAGTATTTATCATGCTGGTTATAATAAATCGAAAAAACGGGAAAAACGAGAATAAAGAGAGGATATCCATATGAGACGAATTTTAACATTATTTTGTATTATGACGCTGGTTCTTGGCACCCTCACTGCCTGCGGAGGAAGCGGAGGGGAAACATCTGCCGGAGAGCTTTATATCTATAACTATGGAGAATATTTTGATCCGGATGCCCTGGCTCAGTTTGAAGAGGAGACTGGTATCAAGGTGACTTACGATGAGTATGAGACCAATGAGGTGATGTATCCGATCATTGCCAACGGGGCGGCGCAGTATGATCTCGTCTGTCCGTCGGATTATATGGTCCAGCGGATGATCTCAGAGGGAATGCTGGAGAAGATCAACTTTGACAATGTTCCAAATATCAAATATGTTGATCAGATGTACCGGGAAGCGGCAAAGGGCTTTGACAGTACCAACGAGTACAGTGTTCCCTATCTGTGGGGAACCGTGGGGATTCTTTACAATAAAACGATGGTAAAAGAGCCGGTGGACAGCTGGGGCATTTTATGGGATACAAAATATAAAGATAATATCCTAATGCAGAAAAGTGTGAGAGATGCTTTTGGAATCACTCTGAAATATCTGGGACATTCCCTGAACAGCACCGATGAAAAGGAGCTGGAAGAGGCAAAGCAGAAGCTGATCCAGCAGAAACAGTCCGGTGTGGTCCAGGCCTATGTGGTGGACGAGGTGCGGGATAAAATGATCGGAAATGAGGCTGCCATCGGCGTCATCTATTCGGGGGAAGCGCTGACCTGCCAGTCTGAGAATCCAGATCTGGAATATGTCATTCCGAAGGAAGGCAGCAATCTTTGGATCGATGCCTGGGTGATTCCCAAAGGGGCAAAAAATAAAGAGAACGCAGAAAAGTTTTTAGATTTTCTCTGCCGGCCGGAGATCGCAAAAAAGAATTTTGATTATATTACCTATTCTATCCCAAACAGTGAGGGACGAAAGCTGATCGAGGATGAGGAATACCGCAACAGTACCATTGCTTTTCCGGAATTTTCTTCCCTTACTAATTGTGAAACTCTTCAGTACCTTGGTCCGGATGTGGATGATATATACAACCAGAAATGGAAAGAAGTGATGGCGAACTAAAGTTCGCCAGGCTAATTAAAATTACAGGTCGAATTATGATCGCCTGTTCCGTTGACGCAGACGCCGATTACAGGTATAATAAAAATATCATTGGGGAAAGAGGTGTAAATTATGTATACCGTAGCATTGCAGGAATGTATTGACAAGATGAATCTGGAGTGCCTCACTCCGGAGGTGGAGCTGGAGGACATCAAGATCACCCAGTCGGATATCAACCGTCCGGCGCTGCAGCTGGCAGGTTTTTTTGATTATTTTGATCATCACCGGGTTCAGATCATCGGGCATGTGGAAAACACATATATGGAAAACCAGGGCATGAATTACAGCACAGAGATGATGGGAAGGATCATGTCTTACAAGGTACCGTGTATTGTGTTCTGCCGTAATATGGAGGTGCCGGGGGAATTCCTGGAGCTGGCGAAAGAGCACGGAGTGCCGATTCTTAGGACAAAAAAGACAACCTCATCTTTTTCATCGGAACTGAACCGCTGGCTGAAAGTAGAACTGGCACCCCGGATCAGTATCCACGGCGTGTTGGTGGATATTTACGGTGAGGGTGTGCTGATCACCGGTGAGAGCGGCATCGGAAAAAGTGAGGTGGCGCTGGAGCTGATCCACCGGGGACATCGTCTCGTATCCGATGATGTGGTGGAGATTAAGAAGGTCAGTGACGAGACGCTGATCGGGACAGCGCCGAATATAACCAGGCATTTTATCGAACTTCGGGGAATCGGCATCATCGATGCCAAGGCGTTGTTTGGTGTAGAGAGTGTGAAGAATACCCAGTCCATTGACCTGGTGATCAAGCTGGAAGAATGGGATAAAAATCAGGAGTACGACCGCATGGGACTGGAAGAAAAATATATCGAATATCTGGGAAATAAGGTGGTGTGCCATTCTATCCCAATTCGTCCGGGTCGAAATGTAGCGATTATCTGTGAATCGGCTGCGGTTAATTTCCGTCAGAAAAAAATGGGCTATAATGCGGCGATGGAGATGTATAATCGTGTCACCAGCAATTTGGGACAAAATTAGGAAAGGTTGTGCAGCTTAAATGAATAAATTTTATATCGGGGCAGATATCGGTGGGACAACGGTTAAGTTTGGGATGTTTTCCCATACTGGCGAACTGTTGGAAAAATGGGAGATCAAAACCAGGGTGGAAAATGAGGGGGAAAACATTCTCCCGGATGTGGCGGCCAACATTGAGGAAAAGCGGGCGTGGAACGACGGAAATATTATGGGGATCGGTGTGGGGATCCCCGGACCGGTGTCAGAGGATGGCACCGTACTGAAATGTACCAACATTCCCTGGCCGGTGTTTAATGTAAAAGAACGCTTGTTTGATTTGACAGGAGTGGGGAATATACGGGTTGCAAACGATGCCAATGTGGCTGCCCTGGGTGAGATGTGGAAAGGTGGCGGAAGAGGCTATGACAGCATCGTGATGGTGACTCTTGGAACCGGAGTGGGTGGCGGTGTGATCCTCGGTGGACGGATTCTAACCGGAGCCAGGGGAGCCAGCGGAGAGATTGGGCATATGAAGGTAGAACTGCATGAGACGGAACAGTGTGGCTGCGGCGGCAGAGGCTGCCTGGAGCAGTACTCATCAGCTACGGGAATTGTAAGGATGGCAAAGAATGAGATGAAAGAAGATTCAGCGCTGGCAGCCTTGGAGGAGGTTACGGCAAAGGATGTATTTGACCAGGCGAAGGCGGGGGATTCCTACGCTCTCTATATTGTAGATAAATTCGCAAAATATCTGGGAACAGCCCTGGCCAACGTGTCCCATGTGGTGGACCCAGAGGCATTTGTCATCGGCGGCGGTGTATCAAGAGCTGGAGATATTATCATAAATCACGTGGAAAAGTATTATAATGATAATGTGCTCTATGCGTTGAGGGATAAGGAATTTCATCTTGCGGAGCTGGGAAATGACGCAGGAATCTATGGTGCAGTGCGCATGGTATTGTAATAGAGACAGGAAGGGAAGATCAGTATGCGTATACTTGAACAGGAACCGCTGAGTGCCCATACCACCTTTCGGATCGGAGGGTCAGCTTCTTTTTATATGATTCCGGAAAATGCAGAGGAGATAAGGGAAGGAATCTGTTTTGCCAAAGAGCGGGGGCTTCCTTTTATTACCATTGGCAGAGGAAGTAATGTGTTATTTCCGGATGAAGGGTATGATGGTGTTGTTATTGAGATCGGCAGCGGCATGAATCAGATCGAATATTGCGAACCTGGAAAGATCCGCGCACAGGCGGGAGCTTTATTAAGCGCCATCGCCAGTGAGGCGGCGAGACACTCTCTGACAGGGTTTGAATTTGCCGGAGGGATTCCGGGCACTTTGGGCGGTGCCGTGGTGATGAATGCAGGTGCTTACGGTGGAGAGATCAAGGACTGTATCGTAAGTGCCAGAGTGATGGATTCCGCGGGAAATGAATCCACACTGGACCGGGAACAGCTGGAACTGGGCTATCGTACCAGTGTGATCCAGAGACGGGGCGATCTGGTCTTAGAGGCGGAGTTTCAGTTTGACACGGGGGATTCCGGAGAGATTCGAGAGAAAATGAAGGAACTGAACGCAAAACGGCGGGAGAAACAGCCTCTGGAGTTTGCCAGTGCCGGGAGTACATTTAAGCGTCCGGAGGGGCATTTTGCGGGAAAACTGATCGAGGATGCCGGATTGAGGGGGTATCGCGTCGGGGATGCCCAGGTATCGGAAAAACACTGTGGATTTGTGGTCAACCGGGGACATGCCACAGCCAAAGAGGTTCTCACTGTGATCTGTGACGTACAGAAAAAAGTACTGGAAAGTTCCGGTGTAAAGCTGGAACCGGAAGTAAAAATTATCCGGTGAGCCAGAAAGGAGGAAGTTATGCGTTTTGTCATTGTAACAGGGATGAGTGGTGCCGGAAGGTCTTCAGCGATGCGGATTCTGGAGGATGGCGGCTATTTTTGTGTGGACAATCTTCCTGTGTCCCTGCTTCCTACCTTTATGCAGCTGACAGAGGATTCCAGCGAGCAGATTCAAAAGGTAGCGCTTGGTCTGGATATCCGCGTGGGGGAAGAGGCCCTGCGAGAGACCGCCAGCGTGCTCCGGGAATTGAGGCGCGGGGGCAATCAGTTTGAGATTCTGTTCTTCGAGGCAAGTACTGCGGTGCTTGTAAAACGTTATAAAGAGACGAGACGTCTTCATCCGCTGGCAAAGGGAGGACGAATTGACTCAGGAATTGAGGCGGAACGGGAGCTTCTGATCGAATTAAAGAGCAGTGCGGATTACATCATAGACACCAGTACTTTATTGATTCGGGATTTAAAGCAGGAGTTGGAGCGGGTTTTCGTAAATGAAGGGGAATATTGTAACTTTTATCTTACTTTTGTCTCCTTTGGATTTAAGTACGGGATACCGACGGATGCCGATCTGGTCTTTGACGTGAGATTCCTGCCGAATCCATTTTACATCGATGAATTAAAGCCTTTGACCGGAAATGATGCGGAGGTATACGATTATGTCATGAAATCTCCCAATGCCGGGGAATTTTTGCAGAAATTAAAAGACATGCTGGATTTTCTCATTCCCAATTATATTATAGAAGGAAAGAATCAGTTGGTGATCGCCATCGGCTGTACCGGTGGAAAACACCGATCGGTAACGCTGACCAATGCTGTTTATAAAGAGTTTGAAAAATCCGAATATGGATGTAAGAAAGAGCATAGAGATATAGAGAAGGACAGGTTGAGGAATTTATGTCGTTTTCCGGAAAAGTAAAAGAAGAGCTTGGTGTCCATGTCAGCCGGGCGAGACATTGTCAGATCGCTGAGCTGGCGGCGCTGTTTTCCTGCTGCGGTCAGCTGGTGTCCGGGACAGATTTTGACGGAAAACAAAACTTTTCTGCGAAATTTGTCACTGAGAACTTGACAGTAGCGAAAAAATATTCTATCTTAATTAAGAAAGCATTTCATTTTCATACTGAAATGTCAGTTAGAGGTCATCAGTATCTGATCTATCTTTTGGATCCAGAGGATGCGTTGACTTTTTTTAAAGCTCTGAAATTGCTGGAAGGAAAGCTGCTGGTTCACGAGCTGATCGTTCAAAGGAATTGCTGCAGAAGAGCTTTTCTACGAGGATTATTTTTAGCCTGCGGGTCCATTACAGATCCGGGCAGGGGATATCATCTTGAGATCGCGTTAGACAACCTGGGCAAGGCACGAGAGGTGGTAAGGCTTCTTTTGAGTTTCTCCATCGAGGCCAAAATTGTAGAGAGAAAGAAAAACTATATTGTATATTTAAAAGAGGGGGCACGTATTGTAGACCTTCTAAATGTCATGGAGGCACATGTGGCGCTTATGGAATTTGAAAATGTACGCATATTAAAGGAAATGCGCAATTCCATTAACCGCAAAGTAAACTGTGAGACTGCCAACATCAAAAAAACAGTTTCTGCGGCTACCAGACAGATCGAAGACATACAATACATTAAGGATACTTCCGGGTTTGGAACACTACCTAAGGGATTGGCACAAATCGCAAACCTTCGACTGGAACATGCAGAAGTATCGCTGAAAGAACTTGGTGAGATGCTTGTTCCCCCGATTGGAAAATCGGGTGTGAACCATCGTCTGCGCAAACTGAGTGAGATAGCGGAAAATCTTAGAAACCGTGATCTCAATTAAAATAGCCATATGGATCATGTGGCAGCTTGGAGGATAAAAATGATAGAAAAAAATGTAGAAGTAAATCTTGCTGAGGCTGGAGCCAGACCGATTGCGAAGCTGGTACAGATCGCAAGCCAGTATCAGAGCCGGGTCAGCATCAGACAGAACAGCAAGACGGTGAATGCAAAGAGCATTATGGGAATGATGACCCTGGGACTTTCCATGGGGCAGAGTCTTGATGTAGAGATCGAGGGAGAAGACGAAAAGGATGCCATGTACAGTATTGAGCAGTATCTGCTTGGCAAATAATTAAGAAAAAGATACACCTTTCCGCAGGAAGTTCGGAAAGGTGTATTTTACTAGGAAAGGATGGAACAATGAATTTTACGCATCTTCATGTTCATACTGAATATAGTCTGCTGGATGGCGCCAGTAAGATCAAGGAACTGGTGGCGAGAACGAAGGAGCTGGGAATGGACAGCATCGCCATCACAGATCACGGAGTGATGTATGGGGTGATTGATTTTTACCGGGCAGCCAAAGAGGCGGGGATTCGACCCATTATAGGCTGTGAAGTGTATGTGGCGCCGGGTTCCAGATTTGACCGGGAGAATAATCAGGGAGAGGAACGCTACAATCATCTTGTACTTCTGGCGGAAAATGATACTGGTTATAAGAATCTGATGAAGATCGTATCCAAGGGATTTACCGAGGGCTTTTATTATAAACCGAGAGTGGATTATGAGGTGCTGAGCCGATATCATGAGGGAATTATTGCCCTTAGCGCCTGCCTGGCCGGGGCAGTGGCTTCCAAACTGGTAAAGGGGCTCTATGAGGAGGCAAAGGCAGAGGCGCTGGAATTGCAGGGTATATTTGGGGAAGGAAATTTTTTCCTGGAGCTGCAGGATCACGGTCTTTCCCCACAGCAGACAGTGAATCAGGGACTTCTCCGCATGCATGAGGAGACAGGCATCGAACTGGTGGCGACCAATGACCTTCATTACATCTATGAGACAGACGTGGAGGCCCACGATATTCTTCTATGTATTCAGACGGGAAAAAAGGTTAGTGACGAGAACCGCATGCGCTATGACGGGGGTCAGTACTTCCTGAAATCCCCGGAGCAGATGGCGGAGCTGTTTCCTTATGCAAAGGAGGCGTTGGAAAATACATATAAGATCGCACAGCGCTGCCATGTGGAGATCGAGTTTGGCAATTATAAACTGCCGAAGTTTGATGTGCCGGAGGGATATGAGGCGGAAGGATATCTGAGAAAGCTGTGCGCAGAGGGACTGGAAAAGCGGTATGGCAGCAGTGGGTATAACATGGATGAATTAAGAGCCCGACTGGAATATGAACTGGATACCATTGTAAATATGGGATTTGTAGATTATTTTCTCATCGTATGGGATTTTATCAAATATGCTAAAGATCATGGAATCCCGGTGGGACCGGGAAGGGGATCGGCGGCAGGGAGTATCGTCGCCTATTGTCTGGAGATCACAGATATCATTGATCCGATCAAGTACAATCTCCTGTTTGAGCGGTTTTTGAATCCAGAGCGTGTCACGATGCCTGACATCGACATTGATTTTTGTGTGGAGAGACGCCAGGAAGTGATTGATTATGTGACGGAAAAATATGGTGAGGACCGGGTGGTGCAGATCGTTACCTTCGGTACGATGGCTGCCCGGATGGTGATCCGGGATGTGGGACGTGTGCTGGACATGCCCTATGCTTATGTGGACAGCGTGGCAAAGGCGGTACCCATGGAACTGGGGATCACCATCAGCAAGGCGCTGAAAATGAATCCGGAACTGAAGCAGATGTATGATTCAGATGAAGGAGTAAAGAAATTGATTGATATGTCCCTGCGTCTGGAAGGGCTTCCGAGACATACTTCGATCCATGCCGCCGGCGTAGTGATCAGTCCCAACGAGGTGGATGATTTTGTGCCGGTTTCCCGCGCGGCAGACGGAACGATAACGACACAGTATACAATGGTCACTCTGGAAGAACTGGGGCTTTTGAAGATGGACTTTCTGGGGCTGAGGAACCTGACAGTGATCAAAAATGCCATCGATGGAAAAATTTCTCTGGATGATATCAGCTATGATGACCACAATGTCTTTGAGATGATATCAGCAGGAAAAACAGAAGGGGTGTTTCAGCTGGAGAGTGCTGGTATGAAGAGCTTTATGAAAGAGCTGAAACCGGAATCCCTGGAAGACATTATCGCAGGCATCTCTTTGTACCGTCCGGGGCCGATGGATTTTATTCCGAAGTATGTAGCAGGGAAGAACGATAAGAACAATATCGTATATGACTGTCCGGAGCTGGAGCCTATATTGTCTCCCACTTACGGATGTATCGTCTATCAGGAGCAGGTCATGCAGATCGTCAGGGAGCTGGCGGGCTACAGCTATGGACGGAGTGATCTGGTGCGCCGGGCCATGTCCAAAAAGAAGGCATCGGTGATGGAGAAGGAAAAAAATAACTTTATCTATGGCAATGAAGAGGAAGGTGTGGAGGGCTGTATTCACCGCGGGATTTCAGAGGAGGTAGCGAGGAAGATCTACGATGACATGACGGATTTTGCCAAGTATGCCTTTAATAAATCCCATGCGGCGGCATATGCGGTGGTATCTTACCAGACAGCCTATCTGAAATATTATTATCCCAGAGAATTTATGGCGGCGCTGCTCACTTCTGTCATGGATTTTACAGGGAAGATCACCGAGTACACCCTGACCTGCCGGCAGATGGGCATCGAGATTCTGCCTCCGGATATCAACGAGGGGGAAGCAAGATTTACGCCTTCTGAGACGGGGATCCGATATGGGCTGGCGGCGATTAAGAGTGTGGGAAAACCAATTATCGATGCCATCGTAGAGGAGAGAAGGGCTGGGGGAGCTTTTCTATCTCTTAAGGATTTCTGCAGCCGTATGAACGGTAAGGCGGTGAATAAGAGGGCTTTGGAAAGTTTTATCAAGGCGGGAGCACTGGACTGCTTAGAAGGCACCAGAAAACAGAAAATGTGCGCTTATGCCGGTATATTGGACGGCATAAGCCAGGAAAAGAAAGTGACCATGACCGGACAGATGTCTCTCTTTGATTTTGCCGGGGAAGAAGAAAAAGAAGAGCTGGAGACGAAACTGCCAGAGGTGGGGGAATATGATAAAGAGATGATCCTGGGTTTTGAAAAAGAGGTTCTTGGGGTCTATATCAGCGGCCATCCACTGGAGGATTATATTCCGGTGATGGAGAAAAATATTACCCGGACCACGGCAGATTTTATCGTGGCAGAGGGAGAGGCTGCCCCGAAGGTGAAGGACAATGAGACGGCCGTGGTCGGCGGAATGATCGTGGATAAAGTGGTAAAGACCACACGGACCAACAGCCTGATGGCATTTATCATGATAGAGGACCTGATGGGGACTGTAGAGATCATCGTATTTCCCAAGGATTATGAGAAATACCGGAGTCTGCTTGAGACGGATCGAAAGGTATTTGTCAAAGGGCGGATCACCGTGGAGGAGGACAAGCCGGCGAAGATGATCTGCCAGAAGATCATTCCCTTTGATGATATTCCCAAACAGCTTTGGCTCCAGTTTGCAGACCGGGAGGCATACCGCAGCATAGAGGAGACTTTGTTTTCGTTGCTGGGGCAGTACGACGGACAGGATACGGTGATCATATATCTTTCCCAGGAGAGGGCAAAGAAGCAGCTGCCAAACAGCCGCATGACGAAAGTGTGCCCAGAACTTCTGGAAAAACTTTATGTGGATATGGGTCATGAGAATGTAAAAGTAGTACAAATGAGTATTGAAAAAAGTCTGTAAATGTCGTACAATAAAAATGTATATCGTTTTTTAAAAATAAAAACTTATTATAATATAGAGCTGTTTATTCGTGGCAGTGCAAGAATGGAGGATAATATGTCAGAAAAGGCTGTGAAAACAATTGGAGTATTAACAAGCGGCGGAGACGCACCGGGTATGAACGCAGCAATACGTGCGGTAGTTCGGTCTGGTCTGGCCAGCGGGGTAGAGGTAAAGGGAATCAAGCGCGGTTATGCAGGGCTCCTGGAAGAAGATATCATAGATATGGCTACGATGAGTGTATCGGACATTGTTCAGAAGGGAGGAACGATTCTCTATACATCCCGCTGCAAGGAAATGACCACGCCGGAAGGACAAAAAAGAGCAGCAGATATCTGCCGCAAACATGGCATTGACGGTATTGTCGTGATCGGTGGAGATGGTTCTTTCCGCGGCGCCCAGAAGCTTTCAGAAAATGGGATCAATACCATTGGTGTTCCAGGGACCATCGACCTTGATATTTCCTGTACGGAATATACCATTGGGTTTGATACTGCCTGCAACACGGCGATGGAAGCCATTGACAAAGTACGGGATACATCGGCGTCACATGAGCGTTGCAGTATTATAGAGGTTATGGGACGGACGGCAGGCCACATTGCACTCTGGTGTGGAATCAGCAATGGTTCCGAGTACGTTCTTATTCCGGAGCGCTATGACAACGATGAAAAAAAGATTATTGAGAAGATCCGGGCCAAGAGAAGGATCGGGAAAAAGCATCATATTATTGTAAATGCGGAGGGAATCGGAGATTCCTACGGTATGGCAGAGAGAATTGAAAAAGCTACCGGAATCGAGACCCGTGCCACGGTGATCGGTCATATTCAGCGTGGTGGTAATCCCACCTGCCGTGACCGTGTCTATGCTTCCGCTATGGGAGCGCTGGCGGTGGATCTCCTTCTGGAAGGCCAGACAAACCGGGTAGTAGCTTATCGAGATGGGCATTTTTGCCACTATGATATTGATGAGGCTCTTGCCATGACGAAGGACATTGATGAGCATTTGTTCAGCATGACAATGCGTCTTTCCAGATAGCAGAAATTCCATGCTGTTCTGAGTTAAATAGAAACAAAAAACTCCCGGAAGTTTTTTATAAAACTGTCGGGAGTTTTTTGTAATCAATTATCTTATTGCCATTTTGTTATCAGTTGGATTCTTCCTCTGTAGAATCAAATGCAGATAGATCATCTTCCTGTGTCTCTTCTGCTGAGTCGGAGTCCGTTTCCGGAACATGTATCGTTACATAATCTCTTTGCTCTGAGGCATCATCCTCATCGTAAAGGTCATTATCAAAATCGTCATCGTCATAGTCCTCTAGATAATCTTTCATTAGAACATTTTTCAGGAAATACATGATGCCTCCTATAGTAGCGATTAAAGCACCTGCTCCCAAAAGAAATTTAAAAAATTTTTTCATATTCATCGTCCTTTCTGTCCGCATGCTTATTATAGCACGAATCGAAATTTATATACATATTTTACGGGAAAAAATAGAAAATGTAAAGGGTTTTATACAAATCGAATAATGAAATAAATTAAAAATATATTAATTTTGTGAAAAATTAT
>CANBKJ010000014.1 GCA_947369165.1 uncultured Lachnoclostridium sp. | reverse complement strand
CGTTATTGTATCTCATCTGAAATAAAGACTTTAAAATAATCAATGTTTTTACCTCGACTCTGTAATTCTAACAGGGTTTGTTCAGGCATAAGAAGCTGCGCTGCAAAAAAGTTTGTTTCAATCTCTTGCTTTTTATATAGTTCTTTATTACATGTATCCATATTATGATCCAAAAGACAATGACCAATTTCATGGAGCATTGAGAATCGAACTCTTTCATCAATATCGAACTGATTATAAAAAATAATTTGTCTTCCATGAAATTCTGTCAAAATTGCTGAATCACTTCCAAATGCTTCAATATCAACATTATATTTTTGTGCTCTTTTAAAACTGCAACATTGTATATCTGATATCTCTTTGATTAATTTGGTAACCGAAAACGGAAAAGCATTTATTATTCGAGATTTCAGTAGTATTTCATTTGCTAAAATATATGCTTTCTTAAAATTTGGTTTATAAGTCACCGTGGTCCTCCTCTTCATCAAAAATATCCTCAAATACAGCTTTTAAGACCGTTTCCGCCTTCTGTAATCTATCATTATCTAACTTTCCTAAGCCACGTTGGATATAAGATAATTTCATATTTACTGGTTTTTTTCCTTCTTGCTCCTCATCCCATTTCCCACAACGCCACATCCCCCGTATTTTCGGTCATTTCGCCGTGGGGCAATACCGACACGGATATAGGTACAGAAGAGCTGGCTCACATGGAGATCGTATGCGCCATCGTCCATCAGCTCACGAAAAATCTTACTGCTGAAGAGCTTCAGGAACAAGGTTTTGCCCCCTATTATATCGATCACACCATTGGTTTGTGGCCTCAGGCAGCTTCAGGTGAACCATGGAGCGCATCCATGATCCAGTCCACAGGAGATCCCCTGGCAGACCTGCACGAAGATATGGCAGCAGACGCTGCTTCTTTATAAGAACAACCTGAGATTAAATTTCACAAAAATACCATTAAAAAAATGAAAAAAAAGCTTGCAAAATATTCAGAATCCCTTATTATGAAAGTATATACTTAGTTCCGTTATGCAGATATATATACCGGACTGTCTCAAGGAAAAAAAACCGCAGCAGATAAGCAACGAAAATACAGACACTTGCGTCCAAAATATGCTGGCGGGAAAAAATTGTAAAAAGGAGATGACCAATGGCACTTAAAACGAGTAAAGCTGCGCTTGTAAAAGCAGTTTCCGAAATGAAAGAAGCAGATTATACAAAAGATGCGGATCTGCAGAATATTTATGAGCGATTACAAAGCGGTAGAAGACAATTTGGAGAAATTTTTGAGAAAAATATTAAAGCCGTTATGCAGATTAGTTCTCTTGACCTGACCATGCAGTATCAGACAGAAAAAATAGTTGATATCTCCCGCAACGTAGCGAACGCTACAGAGACCATTTTCGGCTCTTCTGCAGATCCTGCCAGTGGAAGAAATAATAATCAGCATGAACAGCTGACAAATACGATCGTTAAGGTATCTTCTGATACCAATGATGTCTTTGAAAAAATTCAGGAGGGACAAAACGAGTTGACAACCATTCGGGATCTCTCCGGGCAGACCATCGATATCTCTTTGGAATTACAAAAAGATATGGATAAATTACTGCAGGTACTGGAGTACATAAGTGATGTTATTGCCGGAATCAATGCCATCTCTCTGCAGACAAACCTGTTGTCATTAAATGCCTCCATTGAAGCGGCAAGAGCCGGGGAAGCAGGAAAAGGCTTCGCTGTTGTGGCGGAAGAAATCGGTACATTAGCCGGAGAGACACAGAAACTGACCAGTGATATGGAGCAGTTTGTGGAGACCATCAAAGAGGCTTCTGAAAAAAGTGTACAAAGCGCCTCAAATACCGTTGAATCGCTGGAAGATATGTCCAAGAAGATTAACTATGTATGGGATTTGAACAGGGAGAGCCAGCAGAGTGTTTCCAGAGTCAATGATTCCATTCGCTCGATCGCTGAGGTAAGCGAGTATATCAGCAGTTCTATGAATGAAATGGAAAATCAGCTTAGAAACAGCACCAGCTTTATGAATCAAGTCAGTGAAGATCTGAAAAAAGCGGTTGAACCTGTCGTTGGCATTGAGAAGACTCTGGACGCCACCGCAAAGCAGATGGGACTCATGTCACAGGACGCTTTCTATCATTTAGAAAATTCGGAATTTGCCAAATATGTCAGGGATGCTATTACTGCCCACCGAACATGGCTCAATAATCTGAGAAATATGGTTGAGACTCATAATGTGACACCGCTGCAGCTGGATTCCACAAAATGCGGATTTGGGCATTTTTACTATGCTGTAAAACCACGGATTCCAGTTATTATGCCAGTATGGGAAGCACTGGAGATGAAGCATAGAAAATTCCACCAGTATGGAGCCACCATCATCGAGGCATTAAACAGCGGTTCTTATACGGAGGCTGGTCAGATATACAGAGAAGCAGAGGAATTCTCCAAGGGACTGATTGCCGATCTGGAACAGATTCTGCATGCGGCGCGAAACTAGTACGATTATTTTATGATATCTCCACATTATTTAACACAATAGTACCTTCGGGTATTTAGCTCGACGGGTTCAAATCGGGGCCGTCAAGCTAAGATCAAGAGATCCACCGGATTCTTTAAAAGTTCCAGTGGATCTCTATATTTATCATTTTAGTCTCCAGATCACGCCTGGAAACCTCGATGTGATCAATGAGCAGCTCCACCATTGAGCGGTTGAGTTTAAAGGGATTTACATACTCCTGGACAATCTCTCTTTTTTTCCTTTGACCGCTACTCCTAAGCTGAACCTGTTCGATCTTCTGCTCCAGTTGCTTTATCTTCCCTTTCGCATTTTCTTTATCCGAATCCAGTTCATAGTATAACACCTGAAATTGTTCTGCATCGATATTACCCTTTACTTTATCCAGATACAGATTTTTTATTGCGGTGTTCAACTGATCCATTCTATGTCTCTCATAACTGCATTGTTGTTTCCATTTCTCTATATTCTCAAGCGGAGTCTCCTGGATGATAATTTCATCCTCCAGACATTTTTCATCCAAAAATTTCTTATTGATTCTCCGCATTTCCTCAAGGACAATCTCTTCTAATTTATCCACATAAATAAATGAGCCTATACAGCTATCTTTGGCCACGTGCCTGCTGCTACACTTCAGATAGTGTCTACCGCGCCCTTTCCCGGAACGCATGATATACCCACAGTGCTTACACCTCACCTTTTTGGCAAACAATCCAATCTCACCTGTCGAAAAAGGCTTTGCCCTCTCCTGAATCATCTTCTGAACCGTATCCCAAAGATTTTTATCAATGATGGGGGCATGTGTGTGCTCTACGCGGATCCACCGCTCTTTCGGTGTTGGTTTATTTTTCTTCGACTTATAAGAGACACTTCCGTATTTCCCCTGTATAAGATTGCCGATATACATTTCATTGCCCAGAATATCGGCAATGGAAAAATATTTCCAGAGGGTTCCTGCTTTATGCCGCGGCGCTTTCTTTATCATTCCTTTTCGCCTTTTATACTCTGTAGGATTCGGAATCCCCTTCTCATTAAGCATTCTGGCGATGGCTGTCTTTCCCATTCCATTGGCAAATGAATGGAAAATCAGTTTCACAACTTCGGCAGCTTCCGGATCCACGATCAGATGCCCCTTTCTCTCTGGATCCTTGCGATATCCATACAAGGGTGTAGAACCAATATAATAACCTTCCTGTCGCCTTGTAGTGAGAACTGCCCTAATATTTTCTGACATATCTTCCAGATACCACTCATTTACCAGGCCATTGATCTGACGGGATTTTTTGTTCCCTTTTACGCTGGTATCTGCATTATCCACAACTCCCACAAAACGGATGCCCCAGAGGGGAAACAGCCCATGGATATATTTCTCAACCATCTCCAGTTCTCGAGTAAAACGACTCTGGGTTTTACATAAGACAATGTTAAACCTGCCCTGCTCAGCATCTCTTAGCAATCGGTTAAATGCAGGGCGGCTTCTGTCTGCCCCCGCCCAGTCATCATCCGTATAGCATTCATACACATCCCAGCCCATCTGCTCCGCATACTGTCTCAATAACATAACCTGATTTATGATACTCGAACTATTATTCTGCCAATTATTCTTTACTCTGTCCTCTTCGGATAATCTCGCATATATTGCTGCCATTGGTCGCTCTGCCATCGTATTTAACTTCCTCTCCCTCACATCCTCTTACTCTCTTCCTGCTGCATGATATATTTTACTAAGACCTGTATATACCTGGATCTGATCTCCTCGTCTACTGCACCTTTAAAAACAGATTCACACATACAATCCTGGTTTTTGCTGCGCATCTCTGGCCTCCTGCATCTGTATTTCTTTATACATAGTATGAAAAAAGGGGTTCCCATAGTACGCAAAAATGCCGGGGCACTATGCACCCCGACATTCCATTTCAAAATAAATTAAATTCTGTTATTCTTTTTTGGCAGGATTATTTACTTGAATCGTTACGGTTTTTGTACTCGTTTCTGTTTTATCTCCAATCTTCACTGTTACAGTCACCGATACTTTCGCTTCCCCAGCCTTCGCAGCAGTGAGAACTGTTTTAATCTCATCATCTTTTGCGATCGTTACTGCATCGCCCTCTACCTCCCATTTAACACTCTCAATGGTGCCTTCTTTTACTGCTACGGTTATATCAGAGGTTTCAGATACCGCCATCTCAGTCGGGGCAGATTCGATCGTAACATTATCATTCGGTTCCGGTTTGACAGGCGGTTTCAGGTCGTCCAGACTCGGATTTTCTTTGACACTGAATACAATTGCTTTAATCGTGATCTCGATAGGATTATCTGCTGTAGTTGCATTAGGATTAAATATTTGCAATCCACGGATACATCCCCCTGCACACTCTGATGTCACAGGGAAGATCAGTGTACTCTCTTCCGCAGTCTCCACCACTTTCTGACCCCAGTCCGGATGTTTCCCTACTTCACCATCTCCTGCCTGGGAACCTCCCACTATCGTATCCACATCATACAGCGCATGACCGAGATTTCCACCTCTGCTTGTGTACGTAAGAGCAACAGACTTGTAAGCACTGTAATAAATCTGAGCGTTATCCGGCAGGTAGAAATTAAGTGCAGCCCACTGCTGTGTAAATGTTACAGTAAGGGAACCATCCTCATTTTTTACAACAGTTGCGCCCTCTGGAGATTCATTATGATATGAATCATCGGATGTCAGATCAACAAAGTTAGTTGGCGGCGCCGTCTCTTCAGGTTCTTCATATTTTGGTGTCGGCGACGGTGTAGCTGTCTTTGGTGGTTTTGGAGTCTGCGTTCTCGGTGGTGTCGCACTCGCTCCCGGCTTTGAACTGGACTCTGGTGTTGCACTGGTCCCCGGCGCCTGGGTTACAGATGGCGTTGTCCCTGGTGCTGCGCTTACCCCTGGTGTCGCACTTACCGCCGGCACGGCTGTCACAGCAGGTACTTTAGGCTTAGCATCAGCCTTCTTGACTACTACGCTTACCGTTGCTTTTGCTTTCTTGTTTTTCTTTGAAACCACTGTGATCTTTGCTTTTCCAACTTTCTTTGCCTTGATCACACCCTTTTTTGACACAGTTGCTATTTTTGTTTTGTTTGATTTATAAGTTACCGCTTTGCTTGATTTTGCAGGATTAACCTTTTTTACTTTTAATTTAAAGGTTTTTCCAACTTTTAATGTGACCTTCTTTTTGTTCATGACGATTTTTTTCGTCTTTGGTGCTGCCTGTGACACAATACTGCTTCCCAACACACTTGTAAACATCAGTGCGCCTGCCATCGCCCATGCAGCTTTTCTCATAATGCTTTTTTTCATCCTTCAGCCTCCTTTTAAGGTACACGTAAGTTTAAGATATCAATTTAAGTGTACCTTAATGAAATAGCATTGTCAATCTTTGATGTCAAATTCCCGCGCGTTATCCTTACCAGGTAGCAGCAGAGCAAAAAGCGCGTTTGACCTACGACAATATTCTCCGTCTTGTAAAAGATCCAGAAGTCTGTGATCCCATCAAATACTTAAGAGAGCGTGAAGTTGTGCACTATCAGCGTTTCGGTGAGAGCCTGCGTCTGATCCAGGATAGTCTGAACAGCAAAAACTTCTACGCATTTAACCCGGATTTTGATAAACAATTCTGCAAATAACTGATTCAAGGCATACCTTGAAAAGCACAAAGAATCAGGGGTAGTGGTCTAACCCCTGATTCTCTGTGTTTTTTGTGATTCCTTACAGCATTCTTTCGTCAATCACAAAAGTTTCCCCTGCATGTATCTCATCAGCCAGGATCTTTTTCGCCAGAAGAGTTTCTACATTTTTTTGAATGTATCGCCGCAGTGGTCTGGCGCCATATGCGGGTTCATAGGCATTTTCCACAACCTTCTGTTTAGCTCCCTCCGTCAGCTCCACCGAGAGTTCCCGGTCGGCAAGTCGGCGGTTCAGCTCTGCCACCAGAAGGTCAATGATACCACGGATATTCTCGCGGGTCAGCGGCTTAAACATGATGACCTCATCCAGGCGGTTCAAAAACTCCGGCTTGAAACTGGCCCTCAGGCGTTCCATCACCATCTGTTCCGCCTCCGGCTGGATGTTTCCCTCTTCGTCAATCCCCTCTAAAAGATATTCGGCACCCAGGTTTGAAGTCATGATCAGGATCGTATTCTTAAAGTCCACCGTTCTTCCTTTGGAATCCGTCACCCGCCCGTCATCCAGAATCTGAAGAAATACATTAAACACATCGGGATGTGCTTTTTCGATCTCATCAAAAAGGACTACCGAATAGGGTTTTCTTCTGACTGCTTCCGTCAGCTGGCCTCCCTCTTCGTAACCTACATATCCTGGAGGGGCTCCGATCAGACGGGATACCGAGTGCTTTTCCATATATTCACTCATGTCTATGCGGACAATACTCTGCTCATTGTCAAAAAGATTCTGTGCCAGGCTTTTGGCAAGTTCTGTCTTTCCCACGCCGGTAGGACCTAAAAACAGAAAGGAACCAATCGGTTTACCCGGATCCTTGATGCCTGCCTTGGAGCGCAGGATCGCCTCCGTCACCTTCGTGACTCCCTCTTCCTGGCCCACCACCCTTTCATGTAAGGCATCCGCCAGATGCAGGGTCTTATTCCTCTCAGACTCCGTCAGCCTGACCACCGGGATTCCGGTCCAGCGGGACACGATCTTAGCGATCTCTTCCTCGGTCACCCGCTCGTGCACCATGGACTGGTCGCTTGCCTTGGCCCGCTCCTCCGCCTCACTGAGCTGCCGCATGATACGGGGTACATCCCCGTACTGAAGTTCTGCTGCCTTTTCCAGATTGTAGTTATTTTTAGCCACCTCGATCTGGTTGTTGACCTCCTCCAGCTCCGCTTTCAGCGTGTGGATCCGCTCCACCACATTCTTCTCATTATCCCATTTCGCCTTCGCCCCGGCAAATTCCTCCCTCAGCTCTGCCAATTCCTTCTGGAGAACTGCAAGCCGCTCCCGGCTGAGATTATCGGTCTCCTTTTTCAGTGCTGCTTCTTCGATCTCCAGCTGCATGATATGCCGCTTCACGTCATCCAGTTCCGTAGGCAGGGAATCCAGCTCCGTCTTAATCAGGGCACATGCCTCATCCACGAGATCAATGGCCTTATCCGGCAGAAAACGGTCGGAGATGTAGCGGTCCGAAAGCACCGCCGCACTCACCAGCGCTGCATCCATAATCTTCACTCCATGGAAAATTTCATACCGGTCTTTCAGACCACGCAGAATAGATATGGTATCCTCCACCGTCGGCTCATCCACCAGTACCGGCTGAAACCTCCGCTCCAGTGCCGCATCTTTTTCAATATACATCCGATACTCATCCAGCGTGGTGGCCCCGATACAGTGAAGCTCTCCTCTTGCCAGCATTGGCTTGAGCATATTGCCGGCATCCATAGACCCTTCCGTCTTTCCAGCGCCCACAATGGTATGGAGTTCGTCTACAAATAGGATAATCCTACCGTCACTCTCTTTGACCTCTTCCAGAACCGCTTTCAGTCTCTCTTCAAATTCTCCCCTGTATTTCGCTCCCGCCACCAGAGAACCCATATCCAGCGCAAAAATCTGCTTATCCCGCAGTGCATCCGGCACGTCTCCCCGGACAATTCGCTGTGCCAGTCCTTCCACTGCTGCCGTTTTGCCGACACCAGGCTCGCCGATCAACACAGGATTATTCTTCGACTTTCTAGAAAGAATGCGGATCATATTCCGGATCTCCGAATCCCTGCCGATCACAGGATCCAGTTTCTGCTCTCTTGCCCGCTCCACCAAATCATAGCCGTATTTGTTCAGGCTGTCATATACTGCCTCCGGATTGTCTGTAGTGACCTTCTGGTTTCCCCGGACCTTCGACAGCGCCTGAAGAAACCTCTCCCTGTCAATCCGAAAATCACCGAGAAGCTGTTTGATTGGGCGGGAGGGCTTTCGCAGCAGGCTAAGAAATAAATGCTCCACGGAAACATACTCATCTCCCAGCGCCTTCGCCTCATTTTCTGCGTATACCAGAACCTTATTCAATTCATCACCGATATAAACCTGCCCACCGCTCACCTGCGGCCTTTTTCTGACCAGTCCCTCCACCTGGGCCAGAAAGACATCACTGTCAATCTCCATTTTCTCGATCAGTTTTTTCAGCAGACTGTCTTCCACCGTCAGCATACCATAGAGCAGATGTTCCTGAACGATCTCCTGGGCGCCAAAATCATAAGCGATCTTTTCCAGGCTGTTCAGGATCTCCACCGATTTTTGTGTAAATTTCGTAATGTTCATCATATCACCCTCTCTTTTTCCAAAAGATTTAACCTGTTACCTTTGTTATATCACAATTATTAGCACTCGTCAAGGTTGAGTGCTAATAATATTTAAAATTTGCTTTTTTGCAAGGTAATCATTTATAATATTGTAAGAGACAAACGTGTAAAGCAATTGAACATCTTCTAACAGCTTATACACAGAAATGAGGCTTTTATGCAGGATGCAATTTACCCAGTGATCGGAAATCAACGCTGTTTTCCTTTTTACCTGACAGGTGTTGGCATATCTTCTCCTGAAAATCATATTATTCGCAGCCACGGTCTGTACTCGCATCAGATTTTATTTACCCGGGAGGGAGAAGGGCAGTTATATGTCGATAACCAGTCCCTGCGACTTAAAGAGGGATGTGTATTTTATATCATGCCCGGTATTCCTCACGAATATTACCCGGTGGATGGCAATTGGACAACCTGCTGGGTTGTCTTCCAGGGAAACAACCTGCGGCATCTGATGCAGGATTTGGAGTTTCCCTCCTTTATTTGCAGGAAAGCTGCAGATATTCAGCCAATCAAAAGAGTATTTGAAAATATTTATGCTTCTGCCGGAAACCCTATCCGCGGAAATGAAAAATGCTCCCTGCTCATTTATGAATATATTATGGCTGTCCGGCGGGCATTGTTGTTCGATACGGACAATACCTGTCCAAACAGTGTAATTGATGCCGGGCTTATTTTTATGAATGAACATTATGACAGGGATATCAGCCTGGGGGAACTTGCCAGCCTGTGCCACATATCCCCACAGCATTTTTGCCGTGTGTTCCGCTTAGAGACCGGCATGCGGCCAATGGAATATCTGACACAGAAACGGATGTTAGAGGCAAAAGTACTGCTTTGCAATACGAACCAAAGCATCGCGGAGATCGGCAGACAGACGGGATACGAAGACCCTGCGTACTTTGGAATGGTTTTCAAAAAACACGAGGGAATTTCCCCAAGCCAGTACCGTAAATCAAAGACTCCCATAATTCTCTGATGTTCATATTTTAGGGTTTTGTGAATAATTTCAGATTGTTTTCCTTCTCTTTTCTTAATATGATTAGGATACAAAGATCAAAAGAAGGAGGCATTTGAATGAAAACAAGTATAAAACGATTCTGCACCATAATACTCCTGTTCTCACTTATGATGGGATATGGATTTCTGGTTCAACCGACAGGAGGCAGTGCCGCAGAAACTTCACAAAAAAGCGCTGTAACAAAGACAGCGAGTATACGGAAAGGAAGCGTCACCGTGGACGGAGATCAGATCCAAACCGAAAATGTCAACGGACTGACTTTTAAAGGCTTTGGACTACTGAGCGGTAATTCCACAAGTGATCTCCTGATGGATTATAAAGCGGAGAATCCAGAAGCCTATGCCAGACTCCTGCAGTATTTATTTGGCGGAGAATATCCGATCATGAATCATGTGAAGCTGGAGATGGGAAATGACTGCAACAATTCCACTGGTCCTGAATCTGCCACCAAACGCAGCCGCGAAGAAATGGCAAATGTAAGCCGCAACCCGGGCTGGCAGCTGGCGGCGGATGCCAAAAAGATCAATCCCAGTGTAAAAGTGAGTATACTTCGCTGGAATCAGCCCGCCTGGGTAAAAACAGATGAAGATATCTATACATGGTATAAAGAAACCATTTTACAGGCCTATGAAAAATATGGGTTTATGGTCGATTACATCAATCCAAACATAAACGAAAGATGGCGCAATAAGACCGATGTCACTTTTACGAAAAAGTTTGCGGACTGGATCGCTTCTGAAACAAAACAGACGATACCAGACGATACCGCCCGCAGTTTATTCCAGAAGATCAAACTCATCGTCTCCGACGAGGCGGGCACGGTATCTTCTACCGTGGCGGAACAATTAAAGGCCGACAAAGATTTTTTCAATGCCGTGTCTGTGGTGGGATACCACTACAGCCCCTATGACGACGCCAACGGAGGAATGATCTGGCTGGCTGAGCAGATGGATAAGGAAGTCTGGAACAGTGAGGCACAGGCCACCTTTTCAAATTCTGCATTCCGGCCTTCAAACAATATAAAGAGCCCATCCGTTTCCGGAACCGGTATCGGTGGAGCCGGGAGCTGCCTTGAAATGGGAAATACTTTCATTAAAGGTTTTGTAAAATCCCGGCGTTCCCATGTCATCTACCAGCCCGCCATCGGCTCCTTTTACGAGGGCGGTCAGTATTCCTTCAAAGAGCTGGTGAGCGCAAGAGATCCCTGGTCCGGCTGGATGCACTACGATGCAGGCCTTCTCGTACTGGCTCATCTGAGCAAATTTGCAAAAACCGGCTGGGAAAATGAACAAAACACCGCCGGTATCTGGCGTGCCATTCCGGAGGCAAGCAAATCCACCGCGGCGGGAACCAATCCCGTAGACGGACGGAACGGCGGTGAAAATTATATGACCCTGGCCTCCCCGGCAAAGGATCACTTTTCCACCGTCATTGTAAATGACAGCGAATACGAAATGCAGTATGACATACATATAAAAAATATGAATTGGGGAGAAAAAAACAATCTGTTTGTCTGGGAAACAAGCGCCGCCGATGAGACTAGTGCGTTCAATGAAAATTATATGAAATACGCCGGTCCGGTTCCGGCAGATGAGGATGGAACCTACCGGGTATCGGTTAAACCATATTCTATCGTTACCGTGACGACGCTGGATGTATCCGAAAGTGAAGAGCATACCACACCATTACCGGTAGAGGGGGAGCGCTCTGTGCTGGATACGGACTGTACGGGAAGTGTTTCTGATGTATCAGACCCTTTCCTGTATGCAGACGATTTTAGTTACACCGGCAAGACCGTTCCGGTTCTGGATGGTAAGGGAGGTTTTACCGGTGAGACCGAAGACTATATTACTTCCCGGGGCGGAGACACAGGTGCCATGGCGCGCTATACACACACGATTAACGGCGCCTTTGAAGCTTATAAGACGGAATCAGGGAACTATGTACTGCGTCAGCAGCTGGATAAAGATGAATATGGCGTGGGAGGTGCATGGAATGCCGGTGACCCGGTGGTTGCCATCGGGGATTTCCGCTGGCTGAATTACACTGCCGCTGTCGATGTATGTTTTGAAGGAGAGACAAACTCTCCTTATGGGGCAGTTTCTATCCGACAGACTGGAGCTTCCCATAAGATCGAAGAAAGTTCCGGCTATACATTTAAGGTATCTGCGTCAGGTGAGTGGAACTTGTACCGCAAAAGCAAGGTCGTCCTCTCCGGCTCAGTGGCAGAAGAGGATCATTTCCAGACCGGGGCAGATGTATGGAACCGACTCGCTCTTGAAGGAGATGAACATATCATCCGTGCTTACATCAATGACACCATGGTCGCAGCCTACGAGGATGAAAACCCAATCACTGCCGGACGTATCGCACTGGGAAGCGCCTATACCTTCACACAGTTTGATAACCTTACCATCACCAAGATTGAAGGGAAAACCCCTTATTACTCTGAGCTGCTTGACAATATGGAAACCTATGACCTGACGCCGGAGCGGAACGACAAGCTCGTATACAACGATCAATGGTCCCACCAGAATGGACAGGGAATGTACGTATATCAGCGAAGCATCTCCACCAGTACAGGACCGGGGGCAACACTGTCCTATACCTTTTCAGGCACCGGCCTGGAAATACTTTCCGGAACAAAAAAAAGCGCCACTCTTCTTGTTACCGTGGACGGTGCTGTTATATCCGAAGATGCTGTGACCCAGACAGCGGATGATATGAATATGATCTATTCCCTGAGCGGACTTGACTACGGAACACATTCCGTAACTCTTGAAGTAATAGATGGTGTTCTCTCTGTAGATCTGGTAGGGATCCTGGGACGGGCCTATGAGAAACCGCCAGCTTCCACTACCCCGCCTTCACCCCCCTCCACACCAGTGCCTTCTTCGCCGGCATCTGACCATAGTCAAACAGCTCCGGCTGCTTCTCCGTCCATACCGCCTGCACCAAAGCGATCCGGTTCCTCTCTAAAAAAAGGGTCTGTTGTGACGATCGGACAGGCGAAATATCAGATCACAAATATAAGCAAAAAAGAAGTATCCTATAAACGGCCAGTCAAAAAAACTATAAAAAAGACCTCTGTACCCGACAAAGTGTTTTTCACGATAAACGGAAAAAGAACTGCCTTTCGCGTAACCGCTATTTGCAACAATGCCTTTGCCAAATGCAAAAGATTAAAATCTATTTACATTGGCAAAAATATCCGCAGCATTGGCAAAAACGCATTCAAAGGCATTCACCAGAAAGCAGTCATCACCTGCAGCAAAAAGAAGCTGTCTGCATATAAAAAGTTATGCAAGAAAAAGACCGGGATAAAACAAACCATGAAACTAAAAGCAAAATAATCTGTTAAAACGAAAAGGGAGCTCTGCTTAGGCTCCCTTTTCTTAGCTCGATGGCACCAATTTGAATTCTGTTTCGCGCCACCTGGCCAGCTAATTTATCCGCTATCAGAATACATCCTGTCCCTGTTCGCTCATGGCCTCGATCTTCTGACACATCGCATCCAGCGCTTTGACGATCTCTTTGGAAAGACTCTCCGCCTCTCTGCTCTCTTTCTCTGCCTTCTCTGTATCACCGCTGCCGATGGCATCGATAACATGCCTTCCCAGGGTATGAAATCTTTTATGTACCTCACTCAGACTGCCCCAGTCCTCCACCAGCTGCGGATGTTGTATCGTGATGGCATTATAAAAATGTCCAAAGGCACATTTACTGGGATCCAGCTGCAGAGGAAGTATCTTCATCTGATCTGCCATACTGGAAACTTTCCCTGCCCAGTCTATATGTGCCTGTTTGGCAGATTCAAGAATTTGGATCAACTCCTGATTCGTAAGCATGGTGATTCCTGTATTCAGTCCCTTGTAAAGTAGCCTGGTACTCTCCGTTATCTTATTCTCAATGCTGCTGATCTGCTCTGCTGCCTCTCTGGTCTCATCTGCCAGCTCACTGACTGTCATCGTGAGATTTGTGATCTGCTCCGCATCCTGGCTGCACTGTTCCATCGCAGCATTCACATCTCCAGACGCCTGCTCCACCATATTCATGTAATCATTGATGGCTGCCACATCGCTCGCCACCTGCTCCAGCATATTGATATTATCTCCCACTGTCTTGAACACAATATCCAGCTTTCCGCTCATCTCCTGGGTGGAGCTGGAAGCCTGCGCGGTACTTGCCTGCCCAGCCTTGGATGCCTCATAAATCTTCTGTACAAACCGTTTCATAGCATCCAATTCTTTCTGGGTATTTTCGGCGAGTTTTCCTACCTCTCCCGCTACTACAGCAAACCCTCTTCCCTGTTCTCCAGCTCTGGCAGCCTCAATAGATGCATTCAACGCCAGCAGATTTGTCTGGGCTGCAATTCCCTGCACACTGTCGACAATACCCTCGATCTCCTGAACCAGACCGACCAGCTTCATGATCTGATCATCCATCTGCCTGGTGTCCTCTACGACATCTGCTTTCAGCGATTCCACCTCTTCCAGAAGTTTTCTTCCCTCACTATTTTTTTGGGTGAGTTCCCTGCTCTCCTCCGACAGCTGGTTTAAACGCTCGGAGGTAAATCCTACATTGTCACGGACTTGTCCCATGGTAGCCGTGGTCTCTTCCACGATCGCCAGATTAGATTGGGAAAGATCTGACAGTTTGGATGCAAAGTCAGCAAGATATTCTGACATATGGGACATCTCCACGTCAAAACTGGAAACCTGACTGGATATGTGCATAACCTGCTTCGCCTCTCCAACAGATATTTTCTGAAACTCCAGTGCATGGTCTATCTTTTCCAGAAGCAACAGAGCTTCCCTGGTCTTCACAACCGGTCTCTGCATCTCCTTCCCCTTCATCCGTGTATCGATATATTTTTGAATCGCCTGTATCTCATTTATTTTTCTCATTCTGCTGCCGCCTCCAATACTTTGTAATAAACTCCCTTTGCCTTCGTCGTGCTGGCAAAAAGCAGGGGCAGACCTTCGGCTCGCCAAGAGACGCTGTCATACAGCCCCCAGAAAGTTAGTCCTGTCATCTTGTCTGAATAAGTCTTTTTCAGGGCAAGAACTGCCTTCATCAAATCCGAGTAATATGTCATCTGGTCCTCCAGAGTGCTCTCATTTTTCGGATATGCTGTCACATCCAGCTCAGTGATCTGCACTTCTTTGATATAATCACTCTTTAGGAATTTTTCCATGGCAGAGGTATAAAATTCTACCGACGGAAATCCCACATCCAGATGGCTCTGCATACCTACCCCAGTACAGAGAATCTTTTCCGCATTGATGTATTCCATCATCTTTATGATCTTATCTGCTTCCAGATAGGTATTAAAGTCATTATAGAACAAGGTGATGTGCTGCTTGCCATAACTGTCCAGAATATCTCTGGCATAAGCAAAGGCATTTTTCACATAAACCGGCTCTGTGGTCTGTTCGTACTTACCTGGATTTTCCGGATCAAAAACTTTTTCCGGGTAATACACCTCATCCCAGTACGCCTTGTCAGGATTATTGTTATTATGAAAATATTCATTCACCACGTCATAGCAGTACACCACGTCTCCGATGCCTAGTTCCTCTTCTTTCAGAGAAATATAGCGGATCACAGACTTGATGAAAAACTCCAGTCTGGCATTCATCACCTCCGGCGTCACCCATTTGCCATTTTCATTATAGTTCTCCTTAAAGAACCACTTCGGTGTCTGCTGATGCCATACAAACACATGGAAACGAATTCGCATCTTATTGGCTGCCGCCGTCTGAAGATATTTGTCCACCGCATCATAATTGATTTTCGGACAAGTAGTCTCCCCATAACCTTGCGGTACAAAATAATACTTGTTCCCCTTGGCCTCTGCGGTGCTCATCGTTCCCTTATTCAGAAGATAGTCCGGTTTCATTTCATTTTCCGCTGAAATGCTGTTATACTGTCCCGCTGCAAACTCCATCGTATCAGCGCCGGTAAGCTGTCCATAATTCATACAGGTTCCTACATTTGTAAAATGTCGGGTATATGCCTCTTTCAGACTTCCCGTGATCGCATATGTACCATTTGCTATGATATTGGACAGATCCATTACTCCATCCACCACACAGACGGTCACATTGTCGAGATAAAAGTCTGGAAATACCGTATCATTGGCTCCTGTCAGTTCAAAATATACAGAATGGATACTGCTGTATGTATTCTGATCAAAAGCGAAGGAGCAGCTAAACTTTGTCCACTCCCCCTTTTTCAGATCCATCTGGAGAAGTCCTGGATAAGTAGTCGTTCCCGTCGAACTATCCGTCGCTTCCGCACTGGTCTTAAAGGAATAATTTTCTGCATCGGTCTTCACATAACCGGATATATATACCGATGCCCCCTGATTTAGCTGCACTGTGGAAGCCACTCCATTCCATGAAGCGGTGCGGCCGGTAACGCTCATGCAGTTTCCTGTCACTCCGCCCGGAACCACGGCAAGCTGTGCACTCCCCCGTCCCTGGAAATCAGACAGGCTAGCACTCTCAAATTGATCGATCGCCGTATCGTCATACCGATCTTTGTCATACATCTGCACTGGCGCCACATAGAAGTCATGGGTACCATCAACCTCTTCAAAATAAAGCAGGATCTCCGTTGCATCTTCCGGGATCACGATATCTCCCTGTAATGCTGCCCATTCTCCCCTGGATACTGTGGCAGCACTAATCTGCTGATAATTTACCTTTCCTGTACCATCCTTATAAGAAAGAGTGAGCTTCAACTGGGTGTTGTCCACTGCCTTCTGATACACCGCAGTACTGACAGTATAACTTTTACCAGCCAGCAGCGTTCCGGCTGCATCGGTCTGGGTGCCATGCCAGTTAGCCGTCCTCCCCGTCACAGCAAGTACTGGTATGGAAGCGATCGATGGATCCATCAAAGACTGTACCTTAGCGTCCCCTCTGCCAGAAAAGCCTCCAGTAGAGCCATCCGAATAATCATTATCCAGGATCACACCCTGCTCCGCAGGTATTGGTGTGACCATTGGGTCCGGTGTCGGTGTTACCTCCGGCGTGGGGCTGGGATTCGCCGGCGTTACTGTCGGCTGAAGCGTGGGCGTTACTGTTGCCGTAGGACTGGGATTGGACGGTGTCTCCATTGGATTGGCTGTCGGCGTCAAAACTGCCGTGGGGCTGGGCGTCGCCGGAGAATCCGACGGTAAAATCGTCACCAGGGGACTTGCACTTGCCGGTGGGACAGTCGGTTTGGTTGTCTCTGCCGGACTTGACGCCTCTGGAGGATTCGTCACCGGCGGATTAGCTGTCATCGGAGTTTCCGTCTGTTTCGGGTGATCCGACGTCCCTGGTTCCATAGAAGGTACCGTGACTTGTGGCGCCTTGTCTACGTTCGTTACAGGATCTTTTGAATCCTTGACGGACTTAACAATAACCTTACAGGAAAGCTTCTTTTTCTTTCCCCGAAATACAAACTGACAGTTCAGCCTGGTCCTGCCCACCTTCTTTCCACGGACAGTGATCTTCCCCTTCTTCTTTGCCTTTATCGTTGCCACCTTTTTATTGGCGATCTTCCATTTGATCTTTTTCGCCGCTGTACTCTTCTTTAACGAGACAGTGACGGATTTACCCTTTTTGACCGTAATGCTCTTCTTGCTCAGCTTCGGCGTAGCTGCCGCCGCCAGATCCACATCCGCCGGCAACACCGATACGGTCAACATCACTCCTAACATTGCAAGTGCAATTCCTCTTCTCTTGTGCATTTCCCGTCATACCTCCTCATATAGTCTCAATAGCAGATGGGGGACAATAAATTTTTGCCCCCATCGTCTTTCTCATTCTTATCGCATACTCTTATTTTTAATGACCTGTTTCATCATTTCCACCTTCTGCTTCTCTTCTTCGCTCATATCCTTTGTAAGAATCCCAAGGAGCACCGTTACCTCCTCCTGGGAAAAAGAAAGATTGTGGGCTTTGAGCTTCTGCATCGCCTCCATGATAAGCGGTGCGGAATTCTTCATTTCCTTCCCTTTCGCTTTCTGCTCCAGTTCCCGGATAATCTGAGCCTTTACCGGGTGCATGTTCTTGAATATATCCTTCTGATCTGTCATATTCTGTCCCCTTGTCGATATTTTCTGCAATGCGCTGCCAGATCTCAGGAAGGGGTTCTTCCTCTGCCGCATTGATATCGGCACTCCGCACATCCGGCTGGGATTCTGGAACTTGATCTGAGAACATGCTGCCCATCTCGCTGTCACCGGCTGCTTCCGGCTGCCCGCCAAACTCTTCTGTCATGCCGGACTCTCCCGTCATACCAGCTCCCAGATCCTGCATGGACATCATCATGGACATCATATCAAACATATCCTGCTGCTCCTTCGGAACCTGGCTTTTCAACAGATCTATGATTCCCTCCATGCCCCGGTCCGAATTCTGCGCTTCCTGAAACATCTTCATCATCGACATCATACGTTTCATCATAAAAAACTGCAGCAGCATATCAATCATCCGCTGCTCCTGCTGTCTGCAGAAACCGCGGACCGCTCGAAGCAGCCCTTCCAGATCAATAACCTCTCCCACGGGGATATCCAGAAAAGGAAGTGCTGCTTTTACTGCCATTATGCTCTTGTTGTCCAAAATCCGCCCTTCCCAGTTGAACATCCTTCCCCCGGCCCCCACATTGCATCCTTTTTATTATAAATATGCAAAGGATCCTGAATAATGACTGGTACAACGAATATAAAATAATTGACAACTCGACATGCCAAAGGGCACCAGTGTCCTATCTCATTGGTTTTCTTTGACTAATAAACAAGACATTCCTTCGTGATGCCTTCTAATACACCGGATAAATAGTGCTCTGCCACATACTTAGCCATCGGCAGATTCAGATCCAGATAATTGCCACATTCCTCCGGGGAAGCTCCCGGTATCTTTCCTTCAAAATCCCGGATATAGGCAAACATTTCCTTCAACAGCGGCAGGATATCCAAAGATTCATAATCCCCCGCCAGAATCAGATAAAAGCCGGTGCGGCAACCCATCGGTCCAAAATACACGACTTTTTCCCCCATCTGGGGATGATTCCGTAGAAATGTAGCACCCAGATGTTCGATGGCATGTATCTCTGCCGTATTCATGACTGGTTCAAAATTCGGTCTGGTCATACGAATGTCAAAGGTAGTCACGATATCCGTCCCGGTACAATCCTTTCTGGATACATATACACCAGGAAGCAGTTTTAGATGATCTACAGTAAAACTAGTAATGGTTTTCATAATAATGTCTCCTTTTTAAGATAGTATAACATAAAAGAAAAAGAAAGTATATGTCAGGCTTTTCCAAAACATATACTTTCCTTAAATTTTTATGAACGTATAAGCACTCACTGGATTACTTTGATCCATCCCTCCGGCGCTTCGATGCTTCCCATCTGCATACCAGTCAATGTATCATAGAGCTTTTTGGTAACTTCACCCATCTGCTCCATGCCACTTGGGAAGCAGATCTCTTTGCCATGATCCACGATTTTTCCTACTGGAGAAATAACCGCCGCTGTTCCACACAGCCCGCACTCGGCAAAATCCTTCAATTCATCCAGATATACTTCTCTTTCCTCCACTTCCATTCCCAGATGGTCTCTGGCGATGGATACAAGAGAACGTCTCGTGATGGAAGGAAGAATGCTGTTTGATTTTGGGGTAACAACCTTTCTATCCTTCGTCACAAAGATAAAGTTCGCTCCTCCTGTCTCCTCTACCTTGGTCCGCGTCCTGGGATCGAGATACAAGTTTTCCGAATACCCCTTCTCATGGGCATCCACGATGGCATGAAGACTCATGGCATAGTTAAGCCCTGCCTTGATATGTCCTGTACCATTTGGTGCCGCCCGGTCAAAATCACTGACACGGATCGTAATGGGTTTCGCACCTCCCTTAAAATATGGGCCTACCGGTGTACAGAACACACGAAACTGATATTCTGTCGCCGGCGCCACACCGATCACTGGTCCGATGCCGAACATATAGGGGCGGATGTATAATGTGGCCCCAGAACCATAGGGTGGCACATAGCCCTCGTTTGCCCGAACGGTCTCGACAACGGCATCTACAAATCTATCCTCCGGAAATACGGGCATCTCAAGACGCTTCGCCGTATTTGCCATTCGTTCTGCATTCAGATCCGGGCGGAAGCATACGATATGTCCGTCCTTAGCTGTATAGGCCTTCAATCCCTCGAAACAGGTCTGGGCATACTGAAGCACACATGCGCACTCGCTCATTGTAATCATGGGATCTTCGATCAAGCCGCCCTCATCCCACGCACCATCCTTATAATTCGCCACATATCTCTTGTCTGTCTGCTGATAAGAGAACCCTAGATTTGCCCAATCAATATTTTTCTTTTCCATTGTATCGTACTTCCTTTGCCATTTATTTTTGAGCCGCGCCCAAATCATCTCTGATTTAAGTTTACTCTCCTGTTTTCCAACTGTCAAGGGTTATCTCAGTAAGCCAGGTATTGACACCGCGTGGTCAATCCAATAGCACCAGTTCGTACCACCTGACTAATCATACCGCAGAATCCGTGCCCTCCACGCCCCCGCCAGGGAATCCCCGGAAAAAACGGTATTACGGTGGGCACGTACCACTTTTAAGTTCCGACAATTTTGAAATGCGCAGCTCTTCACCCTCAGCAATGACTCCGGCAGGTGAACTTCCTCCACCTGTGTCCCGTAAAATCCACAGACAGCAATCTGGCTCACACCTTCTTCCAGGACAAATTTTTTCATCTTTTTCCCCTGGGGAAAGACCTTTAAAAATCTTCCATAATCGGTATAGAGCACACCTTTTTTCACCTGGTACTGTCCCTTCATTTCGGTGCTCTCAGGCGCTTGAAAACACTTTAAAGAACAGCATCCCACAAAAGGATTTGCCTCAACCAATTCGAGATTTTCCGGCATTCGCAATGTTTTCAGAGACTCACAGGACTCAAATGCCTTTTCCTTAATTTCCTCAACAGTGTTGGGAATCACCACTTTTCGAAGTTTCCTGCACTGATAAAACGTGTAGTTCCCAATTCCCTTCACAGGATAGACTTTCCCTTTATAACGGACTGCCTCGGGAATCGTCACCGTCCCATCGTATTCATCATCAATCCCAGCCTCCCACTCTTTACCTTTTATCTGAAAAGATATAAAACTTCCATTTGTCACGGCAAGTTCCTTGCGAAAGTGTATCTTGAGGCGAAGGGATACATCTTCTTTGGTCTTCACCACGACCTCCGCCTTCGTGCCGATGGAATCTTCTTCTATGACTTTGGTCACATCCACTGCATCTAAAGTCTCCTCTTCCACCTTTTCTGGAACAGATATGGGCGGTTTGCTATGCTTAGTGAGCTCCACTTTTTCCTCCGTCTTCACCGGAACGGCAAATACCACCAAAGAAAAAAGCGCCAGCACTCCACATAAAATATAATTCCACACCCTTGCCCTGCGGTAGCCCATGATCATAACGATACGTTCTTTCACCGCATTCTGGGCAAATCCACTATAGATCGGCTTCGCAGCAGGACCACCCTGTGCCAGGCTGATGAGAACACCCGCATAATCTTTCCGGCTGTCCTCTCCCACCTGGCGAATCACCTTTTCATCACATGCCAGTTCCAGGTCCCGGTTATAACACACATACATCAGCCAGGCAAAAGGATTAAACCAGTGAATGCACACTGCCAGTATAACAAGACATTTATTCAGATTGTCATGTCCATCGATATGTACCTTCTCATGAATCAGGATAAATTTGAGCTGTTCTCTCGTCAGTTCCATATAGTATTTAGGCAGAAGAACCTTCTGCTGAAAGATCCCATAGGTTACCGGGGAAGCGATCCGGTCAGAAACGTAAACCCGGATGCCCATAAAAGTAAACATCTCTTCATCGATATCCGGCACCTTCTGAATCGGCAGCGCCTCTCTGAGAATTCTTCCCCACATCACATACCGCACCACAAAAAAAGTGACTGACACCGCTGCTCCCGCCGCCCAGATCAGAAAATATTGTCCCGTCGGGACGCTGCGGATCCATCCGGTTATTTGATCCAGGATCTCGGGACACCCCACCGACACTGAGACGCACAGTGGCAGAAGCAGCCTGACTAGCACAATCATCCACGCCAGGGAAAAAAATACCCGGTGAATTCTGCGTCCCAGCAGGAATCTTGCCGCCACCAGAAGAGAAATAAGAACTGTCGAAATCATGCTGATATAAAATAGATTGTCTTCTAAAATAATTTTCATACTGCCCCACCTGACTTACCAGAAACGTTTCTTCCGGTCTTACGTATCTATTTCAACTTGTCCACCATATCCTTCAAGCTCTTTACCTCTTCCGCAGACAGCTTGCTTCCATTAAGAAAAGCTGCGAAGAATTTTTCCCTGGAGCCATCAAACATCTTGTCCACCAGTTCATTGGTCTCATAATCCTGAACCTGCTCTCTGGTGATCAAAGGAGTACAGGCGAAATGAGGTTCTGTCCTCTCGATCGCTCCCTTCGCAATGCATTTCTTGATCACCGTATAAGTGGTATTGCGGTTCCATCCAGTGCTGTCCTTCAAAATCTTCACAATATCACCTGCGGTCATCGTCCCATGTTCCCAGAGAACCTCCATCACTTTTTTCTCTGAATCAAACAGTTTATAATTTGAATCTGACATATTAACTCCCTCCTGTTGAATCCTTTAAATAAAAGGACTATCATAATAGTTTATTAAATGCTATCATAATAGTCCTGTTTCGTCAAGATATATTCCGTTTACTCTACATTTTCTTCCTTTGCTGCTTCTTCTACATCCTCTCTGGTGCCGGCGCTCTCCGCTGCACTGTCTTCGGACCAGTCACTTTTCTTGATCTCTGCCCTCCGTACCTTACCACTGATGGTCTTAGGAAGCTCTTTGGCAAAGTCCACGATCTTCGGCCATTTGTAAGAAGCTATATTGTTCTTTAGATACTTAACGATATCGTTTTTCATATGTTCGTCCCCGTCACTGCCGTCGGCGAGCACGATGGTAGCTTTGATCGCCTGTCCCCGCAGCCGGTCCGGCACAGAGGTCACAGCACACTCCAGCACATAGGGAAGTTTCATAATCTCATTTTCGATCTCAAATGGCCCAATGCGGTAACCAGCAGACTTGATTACATCATCCACCCGCCCCACATACCAGAGATATCCATCTTCGTCCATATAGGCGGTATCCCCTGTGTGATAATAACCATCATACCATACCGATTCCGTCTTTTCCTCATCTCCATAATAGCCCTTAAACAGTCCATTAGGAATGTTCTCAGAGGTCTTCACCACGATCTCTCCCTCTTCGCCAGAATCCGCTATGGTCCCATCAGGCCTCATGACTGAGATGTCATAAAGGGGACTAGGTTTTCCCATGGAACCCGGTCTCGGTGTCATCCCATGGATATTGCCGATCAGCATCGTCGTCTCCGTCTGTCCAAAACCTTCCATAATGTCAAAACCAGTTTTTTCTTTAAACTTTTCAAATATTTTAGGATTCAGAGCCTCTCCCGCTGTAGTTACGTTCTGCAGCGAGGAAAGATCATAATTCTCCAGCTTCAGATGCACCATCACCCGGTAAACCGTGGGCGGTGCACAAAAGGTAGTAATTCTGTATTTGCCAATCATCTGCAAAATCTCTTTGGCATCAAAATCATCAAAATCATAGGTAAAAACAGGTGCCTCACAAATCCATTGTCCATAAATCTTTCCCCAGAGTGCCTTTCCCCAGCCAGTATCCGATATGGCAAAATGAATGCCGTCAGGATCCACCTGATGCCAGTACTTCGCTGTGATGTAGTGTCCCAGAGGGTATTTATAATTGTGAGATGTTATCTTTGGATAGGAAGTCGTACCAGAGGTAAAGAACATCAGCATCGTATCCTCACCGCCAGGCGCCTCTTCTGGTCTTGTAAAATTCGCAGAAAAGTAGCGAATATCTTTATTAAAACAATGCCAGGATTCTCTGGCCCCACCCACCATAATTTTCGTCTTCAATCGGGAATTTCCCCAGGCTGCCTTATCTACTTCCCGGGAAACATCTCCATCTGCGGTACAGATCACAGCGTCCACTTCCCCTACCTTAAAGCGATATTCAAAATCTTTTTTAGTGAGAAGATTGGTGGCAGGAATCGCCACTGCCCCGATCTTGTGCAGGGCAAGCAAAGAAAACCAGAACTGAAAGTGGCGTTTGAGCACAAGCATTACCTTATCGCCTTTCTTAATCCCCAGATAGCTGAAATAATTCGCCGCCTTATTAGAATACTTCGCCATATCGCGGAAGGTAAAATGACGTTCGCGCCCTTCTCTGGATACATGAAGCATTGCAAGTTTATCGGGACATTTTTTCGCCATGACATCCACTACATCATAGGCAAAGTTAAAATTTTCATCATTCATATAGGAGATTGAACACAAAATCCCATCATCATCCAGTGTGGTCTGAATATACCGATCTGCGATACCCACCAGCCCAAACTTTTTACCTTCTTTACATGCCATAATATTTACTTCCTTTCCTTGTAATCACATTTACTTCATGTAGTTTTTAAAACTACATATATCATATACTATGGATTCTTCTGTGTCAAGAATTATTTTACGTGGGATGGCACAATGCTCTCTAATCAAAAGAAAGGCAGTGGTCCACTAAAACCACTGCCTTCACTAAGAGGACGTTTATTACATCTGGTATGTTACTGACACGATCGTCACTTGACCGTTCAAAACACCATCATAAATTCGTACCGTAGAAAGGGCTCTGTCTGGATCCTTATTCTCCAGCACAATCTCACCATCTCCATAAATCCTAAGTGCATCATCCCAATGATCTTCGCCTTCTATCCAGGATACCTGTGTCTCATCGTCATAATGGAACACGTAACCACAGCCTTTTTCGCTTTCTGGCGGATTCAAAGTTGCATCTTTATACTTTATGATCACTTTTGTAAACTTACCAACCATTTCTCTCGGAACGACAAAACCAAATTCACCTGCCTGCCAATCCTGTTCTCCCTGTTGTTTGGTATATGTCAGCGTGCCATCGTCATTGTACTTTATATCCGCATTCTGACACCAGAAATTCGCAGAATCCTGTATATTGTATTTTTCCATTACATAGACCGTGAACTGTACCGTATCTGTCGCTGTTTTATCACCCTGTTTAACGGTTACTGTCCCTGTAACAGTCACCTCTCCAGCCTTTACAGCTTTGAGCACATCACCCGACTCGTTCTCAGCCACAACTATTGCATCGCCATCCACCGCCCAGTCAATGCTTTCAATTGTACCGGTATCTACCTTTACTTTCAGCACAAACTCATCACCAACTGTCATCTCTGTCGGTGCGCTCTCAACATAGGCATTTACAACCAGAGCATCGCTGGCCGCCACCTTAATGGATTCGCTTTCTACTTTCAAAGTAAAGTCTGTGTTTTCTACTTTCACTTTTACTTCTGCAATCACCTTGGTCTCACCTGCTGCCACTCCGGTGATCACTGCTTTTTTAGCATCAGCAGCGTCCTTCTCAACTGTAGCAATCGTCTCGTCCGCAGTACTCCAGGACACATCTGTCACTGTACCTTTGTTTACTGACACCTCTGCAGTCGTTGTTTTTCCTGCATTAATATTATTTTTCACAAGTGTAAGCTCTGCCTTTGGAGCTTTTGGTGTCACCGCCGGTGTAGCTGTTGGTGTCGCTGTTGGCTTTTTTGTCACTTTTGGCGTAGACGATGGCGTCGCCGTTGGAACAGGTGTCGCCGAATTTTCAGGCGGTGCTGAAACACCTGGCTGATTTCCGCCACCGGCCGGTGGTGTTGCTGCCGGTGCCTGACTTGGTCCAGGTACTGCTGCTGGTGGTGTTGCCACCGGAGTCTTAACTGGTGTCGTCTTTTTCTTAACAGTTACTTTAACTGTACCGAGTTTCTTCGTCTTCTTCTTGCCCTTCTGTTTCCAGGTGTCTTTTACCGTGATGGTAGTGCTTCCGGCTTTTACTCCGGTGATCACACCCTTCTTGGATACTTTAGCAATCTTTTTCTTCTTGGATGTAAAGGTGTATTTATGTTTTGCCTTTTTACCCGTTATGGAAATCTTCTTTTTCCCTTTGACGAAAATGGAAACTTTTTTCGTTTTAAGTTTCGTCTTTTTGGCAGCTTCACTTGTCGTCCCTGTTGCAAATGTTGTCAAAACAAGTGCACCGGCCAGCACTGCCGCCACGGCTTTTCTTATCCTCATTAGCCTGAACCCTCCTTAATAAATATTGTTTTAAGAATATACTCCATTATGTACCAATTTCTTCTAATTGTCAATATTTATTTGTATCATTTAAAGTCCTTCTTATACAAAGCAGTAAATTTGTACCATATTTAGAGTATTCTTCGCTCGGCAACAGATATCTTTTTTATCCTATTAAAAAGTGAGCGCAGCAATAACTGCGCCCACTTACATATGATCACTTACACATAGTGCTTATGCCTCTGGAAGAAAACCAGCAGGAATATCTTTCTCATATTTATAGAATTTGATAGATTTCACAGTAAGAACTAATTCTTCTTTCTGATCTCCTTTGGCAAACTGTACTCCTCCAACATTGGTGTAATCTGCTACACCGCCACCCTGAACTTCAGCAGTATTCAAATTCTCCGGTGAAAGCTGAAGTGCCCAAGGGAATGTCTGGCCATACTTGATCTGCGTAACAGAATATGGATTGCTGTATTCTGTCTCTTTCTTTTCTTTGTCATGAATCTCCATCGTAGCGATGCATCCCTCAGCATCAACCACGCACCAGTATCCTGTCAGATCCATACCGTCAAAGTTAAACTTTGCAGATGCCCAGTCACTTGAATCCTCTGCCCAGGTAATCTTATAAGAACCATCTTCCTGTACTTCACCTGACACTCCTGAGAACCAGGAAGGTGTCGTAATACCTGTAGAGAGATCAATCTCAATGATTGGCTGAATGACTTCGAGATTCACTGTTGCGGTATTGGTGGCAGTCTCATCACCCTGCTTTACTGTAACAGTAACCGTAACAACTGCCTTACCTCTCACAGCACCTGTAAGAGTAGCTTTCGTGATATCTACAGGATCCGTCTCAACAGTGGCAATATCACCTTCCACCGTCCACACAACACTTTCGATCATGCTGGTCTCTACATCTACATTTACTGCCAGATCTACGGTCTCACCTATATTTACCTCTATAGAATCTGTCTCAATGGATGGATTTACAACCACTGCGGCAACTTTAATACTGCTCTCTGCTTTTACAGTAAACTCTTTTCCCTCTACTGTCACTTTCACCTCAGCAGTGATCTTTGTCTCTCCTGAAGCTTTCGCCGTGATCACAGCTTTTTTAGCATCTTTGGCATCCTTCTCTGCAGCCGCAACATCTGCTTTTTCCACAGACCAGGTAACCTCTTTCACTTCACCGGCACTTACAGCTACCATAGCTGTAGTTGTGTCTCCCGGCTTGATCTGATTCTTCTCAAGACTCATCTCAACTGTCGGTGTCGGGATTGGTTTCTCTGTCGGCGCTGATGTCGGCTTGTTGGTTGGCTTATTCGTCGGCTTGTTGGTCGGCTTATTCGTCGGCGTCGGTGTAGATGATCCACCGTCTGGTGTCTGAACCGGCGGTGCCTGCGTTACAATTGGTGTCTGAACCGGCGGTGCCTGTGTTACATTTGGTGTAACCTTTGGTGCTACAGTTGCTTTTTTCTTAACAGTTACCTTGATCGTTCCCAGCTTCTTCGTTTTCTTCTTGCCCTTCTGTTTCCAGGTATCCTTCACCGTGATCGTAGTTTTTCCAGCTTTTACTCCAGTGATCACACCAGTCTTGGATACTTTGGCAATCTTTTTCTTCTTGGATGTAAAGGTGTATTTATGTTTTGCCTTTTTACCCGTTATGGAAATCTTCTTTTTCCCCTTGACGAAGATGGAAACTTTTTTCGTCTTAAGTTTCGTCTTTTTGGCAGCTTCACTGGTAGTTCCTGTTGCCATTGTTGTCAAAACAAGAGCACCAGCCAGTGCTACCGCCATGGCTTTTCTTATCCTCATTCGCCTGAACCCTCCTTATAAATATTGTTTTAGGAACACACCCCATTATGGACTAATCTTCCTCAAAAGTCAATATTTTTTTGTATCATTTAAAATCCAACATTTACAAAGCAGGTAATTTACACCAGATGCAGAACATTTAGAGAGGGGGTGACTGAGAACCGCGCCCCTCTGAAAAATGAGCTTCAATGATTCTTTGCACCACAAAATGAAATCTTTTCTATCCAATAAAAAACAGGCGCAGCAACTGCTGCGCCTAGTTTTTCATAACACTTATAAAAAGTGATCATCATGCTTTTGGAATGTCTTCCTCATACTTATAGAACTTGATTGATTTTATAGTAAGAGAGAATTCTTCTGTCTCAGTTCCTTTGTAGATATTCACTCCACCAACATTCGTGTAATCAGCCTTGGTTCCATCTGTGGCAGTAATATCCGTATTCAACACTTCATCATCCAGCTTTACCGTATATGGGAAAGTTACCCCATATGCTGGCTTAGTAACAGAGAGTGGATTTCCCCAGTCAGGCTCTTTTTTCTCAGCATCTTGAATATCTACGTTGGTATAGTGCCCTTCTGCGTCAATAACACAATAGTATCCTGTCAGAATCATGGGGTTAAAGCTAAACTTGCAAAATGTGTAGTTATCGCTGCCTTCAGGCCAGGTAATTTTAACAGACCCATCAGACTGTACTTCATAGGTTGCCTTATTTCCCCATCCGGCTATAGAAATATTCTTAGTAATATCAATCTCAATGATATCCGTCGGATCTTTAATAACGTTAATCGTCACCTTCGCTGTATCTGTCGCTGTCTTGCCATCTTTCTTAACTGTTACAGTAGCAGAGACAGTTACTTCACCAACTTTGACAGTCTTAAGTACAGCCTTTACAGCTTCTACAGAATCCGTCTCAATGGTTGCTGCATCGCCTTCAACCTTCCATACGACACTCTCGATTGTGCCAGTATCTACAGTCACTTTCAATTCAGCAGTTTCTCCAACGATCACCTCGGTTGGAGCGCTCTCGATGGAAGCATTTACAACCAGGGCTCCCTCTTCTGCAACCTTAAGATCTTTTTCTGTTGTAACAGTAAAGTCTTTTCCTTCTACAGTCACTTTTACCTCAGCAGTGACTTTCGTCTCGCCTGCCTTCACGCCCGTGATCGTTGCTTTCTTAGCATCCTGAGCATCTTTCTCTACAGTAGCAATAGTCTCATCTTCTACAGACCAGGTTACCTCTTTGATCTGACCTGCACTTGCAGAAACTTCTGCAGTTGTCTTGCTGCCTGCTGTGATCGTATGCTTTTCAAGGTCCATATTAACCGTCGGCTCATCTGGATCCGGCTTCGTTGAACCGCCTTCACCCAGCGGATAGGAAATCTCGATAGAGGTGATAAGAAGATCATCAATATTTGTTCCATAAACTGGTCCCTTGATCAGCAGACAAGTTACATCATCTGACTCGGATAACAGCTGGAATGTGTAATCAAACTCACCTGGAGCCTGGAAACCTTCTTCATTCTTAGCTTCCCACTGATCAGAAAGGGTGGTCTTATTAGCCATATCATTGACCATCCAGCTTCTGAATCCCTGCTCACCATTCATTCTTCCTTTGATCTTTACCCAGATGGCATGACCATTCTTAACTGTATATCCCAGAGGAATGCAGAACTGCTCTACATCCTTTACGGTGATATAACCTGTCTCAGGATCATATGTTACGCCATCCACCTGTTCTACTTCTGCCATATTTGCTGGGAAATATTCCGTTGGCTGCTGCTCTTCCCGGCTTGGAGGAGTCGGTGTAGGTACAGGTGTAGGTGGCTGAGTTTTCGGCGGTTTGGATGTTTTCGCCGGAGGTGCTGTTGGTGTCTGGGTAGCATCTGGTGGCGTCGTCGGTGATCCACCGCCATTTGGATCCTGAGATACCTGTGGTGCAGGTGGCTGCGGTGCCGGTGCCTGGGTTACCTGCGCTGTAACCTTTGGCTTTGGAGTTGTTTTCTTCTTAACAGTTACATTGATCGTACCAAGTTTCTTGGTTTTCTTCTTGCCTTTCTGTTTCCAGGTGTCTTTTACCGTGATGGTCGTCTTTCCGGCTTTTACTCCGGTGATCACACCTTTCTTGGATACTTTGGCAATTTTTTTCTTTTTGGATGTAAAGGTGTATTTGTGCTTTGCCTTTTTACCCGTAATGGAAATTTTCTTCTTTCCTTTGACGTAGATAGAGACTTTTTTCGTCTTCAGCTTCGTCTTTTTGGCAGCTTCACTCGTAGTACCTGTAGCAAATGTCGTTAAAACAAGGGCACCAGCCAGCGCAACCGCCATGGCCTTTCTTAATTTCATTAGCCTAATCCCTCCTTTATGTATTGTTTTAGGAATATAATTATTATGAACCAATCTTCAACAAAAGTCAATAAATTTTTGTATCATTTGGAATCCAACATTTACAAAACAAGGAAAATACATCTCCATAACAAGGGCTCAATTCCATAATAAAAGGAGCCGTTGCTCCAGTAGATTTTAATCTACTTTTGCAACAGCCCCTTCTCTACTTATTGATTTTAAATTTGTATATAAGTTCTCTAAATATGTTTATACTGTTATACTTAGATATACTCAACTGCAAATTTTGTGAAGGTAAGATCTGTCACCTGGGTAACAGGTCCACTCCAGCCAGGCATTCTGATTACTATATTAATACACTCCACAGAAGCTTCCAGTTCTGCAGTAACTGAAAAATCATTTCCTGGGTTAAAGTCTGGTTTGCCACTATTGAGCTCATAATTCACAGTGCTTCCTGCCTGAACTTTATTTCCACCGACAGTTTCTGGGTCTGGAGCCGTCCACATACGGAAACCTCCTGTATTTTCCCCGAAGTGGCCTTCCATAATAACTTTTATTTTTTCACCCTTTTTCAAAGGATATGGAAGAGCACAGACTACAGCACCAGGTTCATTCATAATCAGGACACTGCCATCTGGATTTTTCGTTACTGAGCCTCCGTCAACTGCCTCACCTTTTGACAGGTCAATATCGATCGGTGTACCTTTATAATTTAATCTTACTTCCATCTTGACAGTTTCTTCTATGATTACGTTATCACCCTTTTTGATCTTTGCAGTAATCTCAACTTCGCCAGCAGCGATTCCTGTAACAATACCATTTCTCTGATCTTCAGGATCAGCTTCTACAGTCGCTTTCGTTTCATCGCTGGTCACCCATTCGATAGAAGTAAAATCATTTTCATCAATCTCAGCCTGTACTGTCGCTGTCTTGTTTGTTTCTACTGCTCCAGGTGCATGCATCGAGAGAGCTACCTCATCCGTCGGTGTAACGAGAATCTTTTCAATGGTAACAACTACACTGTCATCATCATTGGCTCCGCCTGTGAAAACAGCTGCCACACCCTTGACTGTAGCATAATTACTCGTAAAATGTGTAGCATTCCGTACCATTTCTGCCGTACCAGCAGCAGCACCTCCCGCACTCTTCATCTCAAGTACGCCAACTTCCTGGACATTAAATGCGCCATTACTTTCTTCTAACGTTCTCGGGGAAAGCTTTATACTTACCTTATCATCAGCATTACCTGACTTTACAGAGAATAAAACTTCTACAAGATCCGTTTTCTTAATTACAATCTCCTTGTCAAGTGTAACAGCACCCCAGTCCTTTTTGGTACAGGAAATCTCTTTGCCGATGTTATAAGTGATCGGGGTTACGTGGATGGTAACTTCTTTCGTATCTGTCGCTGTTTTGTCACCCTTCTTCGCCGTTACAGTAACCGAAATCGTTACATCTCCTACTTTATTAGCATTCACAATAACAGAGCCGGCTTCCACTGACGAGGTATCGATCGTCGCCGCATCCCCTTTGGTTATCTCCCACAGGATGTTTTCAATGACAACGCCCTCTTCTTCTCCTACATCAACCTTCACTGACATCTCAGCAGATCTTGTAATCTCCAGCTCAGTCGGTGCAGATTCAATCGTTGCATTGATCACCAGGGCATCCTTCGCAGCAACATGAATCGTCCCTTCTGCTTTCACGGTAAAGTCTTTGTCCTCTACCTTCACTTTCACTTCCGCGGTGACCTTTGTCTCACCTTCTGTCACACCGGTAATGACTGCTTTTTTAGCATCCTCACTGTCCTTTTGAACAGTAGCAACTGCGGTGCTGCCCACTGTCCATGTTACATCTGTAACGGTACCAGCGCTAACCTTTACCTCAGCAGTAGTGCTCTCTTCTGCTCTAATATTGGATCCAGCAATCTTCAATTCAGCCGTTGGTTCTTCGATCTCCGGTGTAGATGTCGGTTCATCTGGCTTTCCGGAAGGCGTTGGTGTCGGTTCATCCGGTTTTCCGGAAGGCGTCGGTGTCGGATCGTCCGGCTTTCCAGAAGGTGTTGGTGTCGGATCTCCACTGTTATCTGGTGTGATAACAGGAGGCTGTGATCCACCGCCATTTGGATCCTGGGTGGCAGGCGGTGCAGGCGGCTGTGGTGTAACCTGAGGTACATTAGGTGTAACCTTTGGCTTCGGAGTTGTTTTCTTCTTAACAGTTACATTGATCGTACCAAGTTTCTTGGTTTTCTTTTTGCCTTTCTGTTTCCAGGTATCCTTTACCGTGATGGTCGTCTTTCCGGCTTTTACTCCGGTGATCACACCTGTCTTGGATACTTTGGCAATTTTTTTCTTTTTGGATGTAAAGGTATATTTGTGTTTTGCCTTTTTACCCGTAATGGAAATTTTCTTTTTTCCTTTGACGTAGATAGAGACTTTTTTCGTCTTCAACTTCGTCTTCTTGGCAGCTTCACTTGTGGTCCCTGTTGCAACGGTAGTTAAAACAAGAGCACCAGCCAGCGCGAATGCCATGGCCTTTCTTATTTTCATTAGCCTGAATCCTCCTTATGTGTTTGGTTTGTTAAAGAATTATAATTATTATAAATGAAATTTCACCAAAAGTCAAAAATTTTGTATCGTAAAAAATTACCTATTTTTGATACTTACACAATTTGGCACATTACACAAAAAATCCGGGTAAAAAGTAAAGAAGGTGTCCCCAAAGCCATTTCCTGGCTTTGGGGACACCCCCTCTAAATTCGTCATTTATAAAGTTATCACAGGATTACAGATACGTAACAGTCACTTCTGTAATGATAAGCCCGTCAGATGGCTGTCTGAACAGCATATTGACAACCTTATCTTTGGTTACCTCGAACTCCAGATCCTTGATTTCAAATGTTTTATCTGCGTTCACTGTAGAGAGAGCTGCCTGAATTGGCTGTTGCTCCGCAGGAACATCCCAATTTGCTTGATAGCCGTTATTTGTCAGGCAACCATATGTATATGTGGCTGACCCTGTCACCAGATCAACAGACGGATAAAGACGCAATGTGCCGCCCGATTCAGGGAATTTGCCCTTAACGGTCACCTTGATCTTATCACCAGTAAACAGCTCATGCGGAAGAGGAATTCCGGCGCCACCGCCTGCCTCTCCCTTTATGGTGATACTTCCGTCAGCATTAACTACACATTGATTTGCATTGGACTTAACAGCAGCCAAATCAAGTTTCAGAGGCTTATTCTTATAATTATCTACTACTTTTCTTGTAACGGACTCTTCGGAAACCTGATCACCTTTTTTCACAGTTACTGTGATCGTAACCTCACCCTCGCCAACACCGTTGACAATTGCTTTTCTCGGGTCGTCATTATCCGCAGTCACCGTTGCAATTGACTCATCGCTGGATTTCCACTCAATTTCGGTGTAGTCATTCTCGTCTACCTCTGCCTGAATTACAGTTTCTGCACCTTTGTCAAATGTACCGGGAGCCTGCAGGGAAAGAGCAATCTTTTCCGTTGGTGTAATCAAAACTTTCTCTATCGTAACTACGACCGATTCTGCACTTGTGGAAGTAATCGAACCGACGATGCTGTTAATTTCTGAGTAATTACTTGCAAAATTCCCCTTATCCATCGTGAACTCTGTTCTGCCAGCTCTCGTAGCTGTGTTTCTCAGCGTAGCTTTCTCCTGCAGTTTATAGGCAGTCATAACGCCTTCTTCTATTCCTGGTGCCATCGCCATCTTAAATACAGTGGTTGTGTCACTGGGTGAATCTGCACTGTCTCCTGCTTTGGCAGAGAATACTACCTCGACTTTGTCTGTCTTTTTGATTCTGAGCGGCTCGTCAAGCTTAAGAGCTACCCAAACATTGTCCCCAGTAACCGCCTCCCCATTAAATGTAAGAGTTTTGCCTATTTGATACGTGATCGGAGTTACATGGATGGTAACTTCTTTGGTATCTGTGGCTGTCTTATCACCTTTCTTAACGGTTACGGTAACAGAGATCGTGACATCTCCTTCTTTCTGACCTATCACACGTACTTTGCCTTTTTCCAGGGACTCGGTATCGATCGTCGCCGCCTCCCCTTCTGTCACTGCCCACACAATATCTTCGATGGTTACAATATCTTCTCCTGCATCAATTTTTACTGACATCTCGGCAGTCTCTGCGATCTGAATCTCCGTTGGAGCAGATTCGATGGACGCATTTACTACCAGGGCATCTTTGGCAGCTACGTGGATCGTTCCCTCTGCTTTCACAGTGAAGTCTTTCCCCTCTACTGTTACTTTTACTTCTGCAGTAACTTTTGTCTCGCCCTCTGCCACACCGGTAATCACTGCTTTTTTAGCATCTGTACTGTCTTTTGCAACGGAGGCAACATCTGATTTTTCCACAGACCATGTGACATCTGAAACCTCTCCAGCACTGACTTTCACTGCCACGCTGGCTTTTTCTTCCGCTCTGATATTTGGCTTATCAATGGAAAGAGTCGCCGTTGGAGCTTTGATGTCTGGTTCCGGCGGAGTAGGATCTTTGATCGGATAAGATGTCTCGATGGACGTCAGCTCGATATCATCGATGTTGACCTGATATGCTGCTCCTTTGATCAACAGGGCAGATACATCATCCGCCTCGGAAACCAGCTGGAATGTATACTCGAATTCACCTGGTGCTTTGAATCCTGGTTCTGATGTGGCGATCCACTGATTGGACATTGTCCCCTTATTGTCTACACTATTAACCAGCCAGCTTCTAAAGCCCTGCTCACCATTCAGTTTACCTTTGAGTTTCACCCAGATCGCATGACCCTTCTGAACACTATATCCAAGAGGAATCGCAAACTGTTCCACGTTCTTTGCGGAGATACTCTTGGTCTCTTCATTGTATGTAACACCCTCTACCTGTTCTACATCCGCCAGGTTAACTGGTTTGTATACCGTCGGTGTCTGCTGTGCAGGTGGCGGAGGCGTCGGTTCTCCTGTCGGAGTTGGTGTCGGATCTCCTGTCGGAGTTGGCGTCGGTGTTCCGGTGGCTGGCGGAGTTGCTGTCGGCTGACTCGTCTCAGTTCCCGGATTATCAGGTGGCGCCGTCGGTGTTCCACCGCCATCTGGAGCCTGGGTCGCCGGTGGTGCAGGCGGCTGAGGTGTAACCTGAGGTACATTAGGTGTAACCTTTGGTTTTGCAGGCGTTTTCTTCTTAACAGTTACGTTAATCGTACCAAGTTTTTTAGTCTTTTTCTTGCCTTTCTGTTTCCAGGTGTCCTTTACCGTAATGGTAGTCTTTCCGGCTTTTACCCCAGTGATCACACCTTTCTTAGATACTTTGGCAATCTTTTTCTTTTTGGATGTAAAGGTGTATTTATGCTTCGCCTTCTTACCCGTGATGGAAATTTTCTTTTTCCCTTTGACAAAAATAGAGACTTTTTTTGTCTTCAGCTTTGTCTTCTTGGCGGCTTCGCTTGTGGTGCCCGTTGCAGCGGTGGTTAAAACAAGAGCACCAGCCAGTGCAAGCGCCATGGTTTTTCTTACTTTCATCCTCTTACCCTCCTTTTGAGCATTATATAGTTGTTAAAATTATTATATTGCTTTTTATAATAAAAAGCAATATAATAATGTGTCTAGTTGCAGTATTTATTTTGATACGAAATACAGTTTACAGTGATTCTAATGACTTTTAGAATTTACAACTTCATGGCAAATATGATATACTGAACTAAAATTCATGAACACCAGAAACAGGGGGGCATATGAATATTCAAAAAACTGATATTTTTTTTCTATCCATACTGCTCTCTGCCGGTGTCCTATTGGCAGTGTTCATCTATTTTCCCCGTACCTCTGTAGGAACCTATGTGGAGATCCGGGTAGATGGAGAAAAGACTGCTGCCTATCCCCTATCTGCTGACCGCAGGGAAACCGTACACACTGCCTCCGGTGAAAATACGATTATGATTCAGAATGGGGCCGTGTCCATGACCGCTGCGGATTGTCCGGACAAGGTCTGTGTCAGCATGAGGCGCATCTCCCGCTCCGGAGAGACCATCGTATGTCTTCCCCATAAACTTGTATTAGAAATCAAAAACAGCGGAAATGGAGGAAATTCGCTGGATGCTGTTACAGGAGGTGCCCCATGAGCCGCATTCGATCTTTGTGCGAATTTTCCATATACACATCGCTTGCTTTTATTTTCAGCTATCTGGAAAGCCTGATCCCGCTTCCCCTCCCTTTTCCAGGCATGAAACTGGGCCTGGCAAACCTGGTTATTCTGATCGTACTCTATCATAAAAATTACCGCTATGCCCTGGGACTTTCCATGCTCCGCAACCTTCTGAATGCATTTACTTTTGGCAGCCTGTTCAGCCTGGTTTACAGCACCGCTGGCAGTCTCCTGAGCCTGTCTGTCATGGCGCTTACCCTGCGTCTAACCAAAAAACGTCTGTCCATACTGTCCGTCAGTGCCCTGGGAGGGATCTTTCACAATCTGGGACAGCTATTATCTGCTTCCTTTTTTGTAGGTTTTCAGTCCGTCCTCTGGTATGCTCCCATCCTTTATTTCAGCGGCCTGTTCACGGGGATCCTGATTGGCTGGCTCGCCGGCCAGGTGATACGGAGAGTGATGAGCTGATACACAAATAATACATTGAATTTCTTACTATTTAGTAACAATATCCAACAATTTTAGACTTTTTAATACATATTTTATAATTTTTTACATTCTTTTTATTGACTATCGCCGGAAGTAATGATAGTATTAAGGCACAACAAAAGAACACAGCACATAAAAATTTCCAGATACATATTTAAAGGAGAGCGTATTATGAAAAACACTGGAATTGTAAGACGATTAGATGAGTTAGGTCGTATAACGATTCCTATTGAACTTAGGCGTTCACTCGGGATCGGAGATAGGGAGTCATTAGAGATTTATACAGAAGACAATAAGATTATTTTAGCAAAATATGCACCTGCTGATATTTTTACAGGCGCAGAAGAAGATTTGATAGAATATCACGGAAAGCTTATTTCCAAAAAGTCTATCAAAGAATTATCTAAGCTAGCTGGTTTAATTTAATCATATATCCCTTTAGTGTGGCAGGAGCCCCCCTAGACTCCTGCCTTTCCTTTTGTCCAAAATTATATTTTATTAATCAGACGGCGCCAATTTGAATTCTATTTCAAATTGGCGCCGTCTGGCTATCCTAAAAGTCCCTTATATACTTGGTTTTTTGTCATTCCCCGATCTTTTGCTACCGCCTTCATAGCTTCTTTGCGGTCCATTCCCTGAGATAAGTATTGTTCCATATGCTTTTCAAGAGGAATGTCCTCCCATTTTTTCTGTTCCTGCTGTTCCAGCACAGCCGCATCTTCTCCCTCCAGAACAAATACAAATTCTCCTCGCGGTTCATTTTCCCGAAAATACTGTATCGCTTCGGCGAGACTGCACTGCTGCACCGTCTCGTGGCGCTTAGTAAGTTCCCGGCACACCGCGATCTTCCTCTCCGGAGGAATTACCTGTGCCACCAGCTCCAGTGTTTTTATAAGCCGATGGGGCGCTTCGTAAAACACGGTGGTGTACGTGCTGGTCTTTAACCGTTCCAGCACTCTGGCACGCTCTTTTTTTTCCTGGGGCAGAAAGCCCTCAAAAGCAAAACTTCGGGTGTTGAGCCCAGACAGCGTGAGTGCCGTGATAACAGCCGACGCTCCCGGCAGGGATGTGACTGCTGCTCCCGCTTCGTATGCCGCCAGCGCAAGCTCTGCCCCTGGATCGGATATCGCCGGGGTTCCCGCATCGGTCACCAGGGCAATATTTTTTCCCTCGAGAAGTTCCCGCACCAGCACCGGCGTCTTCTGATATTTATTGTGTTCGTGATAGCTTACGATGGGTGTCTTTATTTCAAAATGATTGAGCAGCTTCATCGTCTGTCTCGTGTCCTCTGCGGCGATCAGATCCACCTCTTTCAAGATCCGTAGTACCCGCAGGGTAATGTCTTCCAGATTACCGATGGGGGTGGCACATAGATATAACGTTCCCATAATTCTTTCTCCTCGTCTGTCTTTCCCCTGTCAATACAGTGCCCGCACTTCCTCCGTGTACACATTTACACTCTCATAAACGATAAGGGGCTTTTCCACCACCATACCAGAGTTTCCGCCCCGGACTCCCTCGATCAGCAGCATATTGGGTTCCCTGTCAACATAGGGATAGACCAGCCGCAGCCTCTTGGGCTCCAATTTGTGGGCTGTCATCACCGTTATAATCTCACTGAGTCGAAAAGGACGATGCACCATAAAAAAATGCCCTCCTGGTTTTAACAGCCTGGTACTCTCTCTGACCACATCTTCCAGGGAACACTTCAATTCATGCCTGGCTACTGCCTTGTGGGATGCCTCATTGGTCAATCCATGAGAATGAATCATATAAGGTGGATTTGTGGTAACAACATCAAAGGAAGCCGCTTCGTAATACGAAGATGCCTCCCTGATATCACCAGTAGTCATATGCACCCTGTCTTCCAGACCGTTAAAACGAATACTGCGTCTCGCCATGTCTGCAATATCCGCCTGTATCTCCAGTCCTTCAAAATATGCTCCTTCCGTCTTCGCAGAGAGAAGGATAGGGATGACTCCATTTCCGCTTCCCAGATCAATGGTACGACATCCCTTTCCGATCCTGGCAAACCCTGTAAGAAGCACGGCGTCCATGCCAAAACAGAACCATTCCGGGTTCTGGATCAACATCAAACCGTCCCGCTGTAGATCGTCCAGCCGCTCCCCCTCCCGTAAGATTTCTTCCTGCCGGAAAGATATATCCTTATTTTGCATCATCAGATTTTTGACTTACCTTCCTTTTTTTCCATCGCTTCCAGTTCTTTCAGCTCCCGGTCATTTTCACCGCCGTGGTTATCGCGCCTGCGCTCACGCCTGAACTTGAGATCGGAAACCTGATACTCCCTTACCTCTTTTTCATCATTATCCAGGGTAACGATGACTTTTACTTTCTGTTTGAGCACACTGACACTCTGAACCTCTCCCGGAAGCCCTTCTGGCGTCTTCACATGGCTTCCCACATTAGGCAGGTGACTGTTCAGCTCCTCATATGCCTCTTCTTCATTTTTCAGACAGCACATAAGCCTGCCACACACGCCTGAAATCTTTGTGGGATTCAGGGACAGGTTCTGCTCCTTCGCCATCTTGATGGAGACTGGCGCAAACTCAGACAAATACGTGTGACAGCACAATGCCCTGCCGCAGATGCCAATACCGCCCCTCAGCTTTGTCTCATCCCTCACGCCGATCTGGCGCAGCTCAATCCTTGTGCGGAACACAGAGGCGAGATCCTTCACAAGTTCTCTAAAGTCAATTCTTCCGTCCGCTGTAAAATAAAACAGCAGCTTGTTTTTATCAAAGGTGTACTCTGCCGCGATCAGCTTCATTTCCAGCCCATGCTTTGCAATCTTTTCGAGGCAGATCCCAAATGCTTCTTCTTCCTTCTGCCTGTTTTTTCTCTCGCTCTCATCATCTTCTTCTGTTGCAAGTCGGATGATGCCCTTTAGCGGTGCCACGATCTTTTCCTCTGGCATCTCCGTGGGAGGCAGCACTACAGTTCCATACTCAACTCCCTTTGCTGTCTCCACGATGACGTGGGTATCCCGCTTTATATCTGCATTTTCGCCGGGATCAAAGTAATAAATCTTTCCTGCCTGGCGAAACCTGACGCCTATTATCGTTTTCAATGTATTATCCTGCCTTTCACCGTCTTTTATTGGGCATTCTCTTCTAAGATCAGTCCGCCTACGATTGTTTGAGGGCCAGCAGCATGAGCTCCATGGCAACCTCAAAATTCACATTTGCCTTCAGACGCAGCTTTGCCTTATCAAATGCCATAAGAATTTCTTCTATTTTTTCATAATCTCTCTGATTTGCCTCCGAAGAGATCGCGCTGAACTCACTCTGGAATATGAGCTGGTTCATGTTTTTTGTAGCTTTGAACACCAGCACATCCCGATACCACAAGATCATAAGATCGATGTAATCCTTAATCTGATCCTTGTCCTCGCCAATCTCACGGATAATTTCCAACATCTCAGAGACATCCATATTTTGAATGTTTTTCAGAATCCGCAGAACCTTGTCCTTCTTCTCCTCAAAGTCTTCGGATTCTATGTACCGTATCGCCTTGCCGAGATTTCCCTGGGCAAAAATCGCACTGGTTCTCGCCCGGTAATCCACAACCTTGTATTTATCCATCAGATACTTCTCCACTGTGGCCGTTGACAACGGTCGAAACTCCAGCTTGAGACACCTGGACTGTATCGTTGGAAGCAATGCATTGATATTGCTGGTGAGCAATATAATGATACCATATTCCGGCGGCTCCTCAATCGTTTTTAACAGAGCATTCTGTGCCGCCTCCGTCATGCGGTCTGCCTCCGGCACAATATAGATCTTGTACGGACTGGAAAATGGCCGGATCACAATGGAGCTGTTGATCTTTTCCCTGACGTCGTCCACGCCAATGCTGGACAATTCCCTGTTCACCCAGATCACATCCGGCTGGTTGCCAGAGTCGATCTGCCGGCAGGAAGCGCAGCTTCCACAAGGTCTGCCGCTCTCCTCTGACATACACTGCAGCCCCGCCGCAAAGGTACGCGCCATGGTCTCTTTACCGCAGCCTACTTCCCCCTGGAAAATATAGGCGTGAAATGGCTTGTCCCCGCGGATCGCCATTTGAAGATGCTCTTTGATGTCCTCATGTCCCATGATCTCTGAAAATAAAAACATATCAACCACCGTCCCTTTCCCTTACCTGTACCTCAACGCTGCAAACCGGCACCGCCGCGCTTATCAATGGTGTAAGTCTGCCCATTAAACTAAGTCAGTATATCCAACAGCAGGCCCCTTATCTCATCAATCTTATCCAGGATCACCAAATGATCCTTCTCATCCTTCATCAGCTCCTGCGCCAGCTCATCCAGCGCAGCATTTACCCGCTTGATCATTCCATATACACGGTGTCTGCCCCGTCTGTCCAGAAAATTCTCCCGGCTGAATTTGTGGGACCGGTTCACGATCTCATTCATAAATTCCTGGATCAGCTTGCGGTACCGCTTCATGTCTCTTACATCCACATGCTTCCCAAGCTTCTTCCCCTGCATGGTTATATCTTCCATCATCAGAGTAAGCCTCGCCTGAAGCCCCTCTTCCTCCAGAGAGCTCATAAGGGTGAATTTAAAATCTTCCCCGGCGCTCTGTGTCTGCCTTGCTGTCGTGGCCGCCTGTGTCTGCTGAACGTTATCTATCTTTATATCCACCGCTCATCCTCTCCTTTCTAAACATCATTATACCATTTTTTAAATTATTTTGCCAGTCCTATCCTCTACATATAAGCTCTTCTATTTTTTTCAGTGCCTTTTCAAAATCGTGGTTCTGTATCCGTTCTTTCACTCCGGCGAGGCGCAGACGCTCTTCTGAAAAATCTTCCTCATCCGCCACAAACCGCCGGCAAAGCTCTGCCGCACAGGGTTCCGGCTGCTGCTTTTCCCGCTCCAGTGCCCTCTCCAGCCGCAAAAAATCCTCCACCTCGATGTACACCGGCACCACACGCTCTCTCCCATAAAAAGCACACAGTTTTTCAAAGCCTTCCAGAGTAGAAATTGTGACATATTGGTCGTCTCCCGAAAAATCCAGTTGTCCGTCATCCGCTGTAAAATAATACCAGGGACCATGTACCGTATAATACCTCCGGCACTCCACAATCCTGCCCTGCTGCCGCATCCTCTCCAGCTCGCTCTCCGCCACAAAATGATATTCTTTTCCCTCCACTTCCCCAGTCCGGATCGGTCTTGTTGTGTAAGGTATCACCGTCTTCAGCATGGGATTTCTGTTTATCAGACTACAGTATAAGGAATCCTTTCCCACAGCGCTTTTTCCCATGATAACATATAACCTGCCCATGTACTTCTCTCTTTCTTATAATTACTCTGTCACTAATACATTTATGAATCCATCTGTCACACCTAGAACTGGCATCTGTTGTCTGGCTGCCTGCTCCAGCAGCTCCACCATCCCTTGGGAAATTCTCTCTCCCTCTACCAAAAGCGGTATCCCCGGCGGATAAGGATATACCGGTTCCGCCGCCAGCTCCCCGGCAGCCTCATGAAGCGGCACCCGGCGCCTTGAATAATAAGCGGCCTCAAAACTGTACATTCCCTGCTGCGGCCTGTGCCAGTCGTAACAAAAGGATTTTTTCCCAGCTGTCGGTCTCACGTTTCCAAATGCCTGTCTGTCAAGTCTCCCTGCCAGCTCTCTGTCGATCTCACGCAGTGCCACCGCCAGCCTCTCAAAACTTTTTCTCTCGTCTGCCACGCTTGTCATGGCGATGACATAATCACCACAGCTCATTTCTGTTTCAATACGATATACTTCTCTTAATATGTCCGCCAGCCCACACCCCTGAACTGACGCCCGGTCGGTGGCGATCACCACCTTAGACGGCTCTTTCCATGAGGATCCAAATAATCTCAACGCCTTTAGTCCTTTCATTTCCTGCTGGAACCACTCCAGATCCGACACATAGCGCTGCATCTCTGTCCTCCCCTCTCCAAGAAGATAGGAGAAACACTGTTCCGCCCCTGCCATCAGTAGATACGACGGGCTGCTGGACTGATACGTCTGGAGGCTCCAGGCAAGAAGTTCCTCCTTCACCAGTCCGTAGCGGGCATGAAGCACACCGGTCTGGGTAAATGCTGGAAGCGTCTTATGAAGGCTTTCTATCACAATATCAGCTCCCTCTGTCAGAGCTGTGTCAGGAAATGTCTCATGCCAGTGAAAATGAGCCCCATGGGCTTCATCCACGATCAATGGAGTCTTTTTCTTATGTACCACATCCGCGATGGCCGCCACCGGTGACACAATTCCTTCATAAGTAGGGGAAGTGATCACAGCACAGGAAATATCTGTATATCCCTCCAGCGCCCCCTCCACATCCTCAGGTGAGATTATGCCGGCGATACCCAGAGTATCCATCTCTCCTCCCTCAGCCGAGGGGTATACATACACTGGCCGGAGCTCCAGAAGACGAATGGCGTTGTACACCGCCTTGTGACAGTTTCTCGCCACCAGGATCCGGTCTCCGCGCCGGCAGCACGCAGTGATGGCTGCCAGAATCCCGCAGGTACTGCCGTTGACCAGCAAAAAGGAGGCATCAGACTGGTATTCTTCCGAAATGTGATCCATCAGCTTCCGGATCACCCCCTCCGGCTGGTGCAGATTATCCAGCCCCGGCACCTCTGTCACATCCAGTTCGTAGGGGCTTTCCATCCAAAATTTATGATTGCGTTTGTGCCCCGGCATATGCATGGGCAGTATATCCGCCTGGCAGTATTCTTTCAGGGTTTCATAAAGTCCTTGTTTCATCTGTACGCTGCATTTCACTTTCCGGCTGCCCCCAACAACTTGTTGTGCAACCTTTTTGTTCCCAGGGTGTGTCTGAAAACTACAAATTGGGGCATGCAGGATGTAAGAATGAGTTTTCAGACACGCCCTAATATCCTATTGTTATAGTATACTAAGTTTCTGAGAATTTTGCAAAAGAAAAATGTTACAGAAAATTCATTTGCCAAGTTCCGGCAGGAGAGGTATGATATATGACAGAATTACACATCAGAAAGGATAACATTATGAACGCTTTACTCGCAGCAGATAAATTCTCTGGCGCTGCCCTCAGCAGCATGATCATTGTGGCACTTTTCTGCACCGCAGTCCCTTTTATTTTTTTGGGCTATTTTCGTGCAAAGACCGGAGCCAGACTTTCCTCATTTTTCATCGGCATGGGCTTTTATGTCCTTTTTGCCTTTGTGGCAGAGGGCATCCTAAATGCCCTCCTGTTCAACCTGTTTTCTCTTAAGGACGTTTTGAACCGCTCCACTCATCCTGTATGGTATGCACTTTACGGCGCTGTCGCTGCTGGTGTTTTTGAGGAAATGGGAAAATATTTTGGACTCCGGTACTTTATGAAAGACCGCCCCGGTAAAGCAAATGCCCTGATGTTCGGCATCGGTCACGGTGGTTTTGAGACTATAGCATACGGCAGTTCCCTTTTTATGGGAAATATTATCTTAGCCTTGATGGTAAACTCCCTGGGAATGGAAGAATACCTGGCAAAGCTGGATCTGAAGGGAGACGCCCTTACTGATTATAGAAATGCCATCGGTGAGCTGATTGCGGTCCCGCCGGCAGAAAATGTGGCGGCGGGCTCTGAGCGGCTGCTGGCGCTGATCTTTCAGACCGCGCTGACCATCCTGATCTTTCTCGCCATTCAAAACATCAGGAAACGATTTCTTCTTCCGGCTGCCATTCTTCTCCATATCATCGGCTACCTGCCCACCTACTTAACCCAGGTGGGAGTGATCCGGAATATGGCTCTCAGTCTGTGTCTTACCGGGGTGGTGGTTTTCCTGACAGCGGCTTATGCGTATCGGGAATATAAGAGCGGGAGGTGTGGTTAAATTGAAGTTTAATAGAATTCAATGAAAAAGAAAGTAACTGTTCCGTTTTTAAGATTGAGAGCAGTTACTTTCTTGTGTTTTTATTTTATTTATAATACGCCTTTATTTTCTTATTCCCCTCTTTAAAAAGCGTCCGGATCTTTACTTTTTTCAAATTAAGCCTTACTTATTATTTTTCGATTGCCGAAACA
>CANBKJ010000013.1 GCA_947369165.1 uncultured Lachnoclostridium sp. | reverse complement strand
GTATATTCAGTAATTTAGGAGATTGGAGGTATTGTTATTATGAATAAAGTAAAAGTCTTGATCGTAGATGACAGTATGAGAACAGCTGCCATGATCCGGGAAAGTCTTCAGGACGACAATGAGGTAGAAGTAGTAGGGCATGCGGAGGATGGAGTAGAGGCGATTGAGATGATTCGAGAGACTTCACCGGATATTGTGTTTTTAGATTTGATCATGCCGAAAATGGACGGTTTACTCGTGTTGGAGAAGATACACCGGGGATTGCCTGGGATTGATAAAAGACCGGATTTTATTGTGGTGACAGCAGTGACGCAGGAAAACGTGATGCAGTCCGCATTTCAGTATGGGGCATCGTATTATCTGCTGAAGCCTTTTGAAAAAGAGACAATTCTGGCAAAGGTACAGCAGTTGAAACCAGGAAACAGAGCAATGTTAGTTAATTATGGGGAACATTTTCAACATGAGAACAGGCCTGGGTATAACCTGGAAATGGATGTGACTAATATTATACATGAGATTGGAGTACCTGCACATATAAAAGGTTATCAGTATTTGAGAGATGCCATCATGATGTCTGTGGATGACAGTGGGATGCTCAATTCCATTACAAAGATACTTTATCCGTCCATTGCAAAACAGCATCAGACGACTCCCAGCAGGGTGGAGAGGGCAATCAGACATGCCATCGAGGTGGCTTGGTCCAGAGGAAAGGTAGATACAATTGATGAATTATTCGGATATACTGTGAACAACGGAAAAGGCAAACCTACCAATTCGGAATTTGTAGCGTTAATTGCAGATAAGATACGATTAGAGCAGAAAATGCGTGCGAATTAAAAAAATTCCAGACAGGAAGCCTGACAAGGTGCCCCCTGATACTGGTAAACTGTATATACAAAACTATTTCAAAGGCTGAGATGAAACGAGCGCCATCATGAATTCCAGGATACCTGTTCATGATGGTGTTTTTTGTATTATCGCGGAGTACCGTTTGTGGTTTTTATATTGGCAGTGCCAGTTTGCAAGACACTGGTTGCATTTTCGGGATTTTTCTTATATAATTATAAATATGTGACAAAAAACATCTGAAAGGGTTGGTATGTATGGCAGAAGACAGACAAAGTGAATTGATAGAAAAATTTGATACAGGCGAACTGTCCCAGGATATTATTCCTCCCAATTTTACTGATCCCGATGTGTTGTTCGAGGTTTTGAAAAAAATCATTCTCACCGATCATCCTGGTGGCGATCTTGTGATTATTGAAAAGGCATATGAGCTTGCTAAGGAGGCGCATAAGGATCAGCGGCGCAAATCCGGGGAACCATATCTTATCCATCCGGTATGTGTGGCGATCATACTTGCCCAGATCGATATGGATGAGGAAACTATAGTGGGGGGACTTCTCCATGATGTGGTTGAGGATACCAAATATACGGTGGAAGATATCACCGAAATGTTTAGTGAGGAAATTGCTCTTTTGGTGGATGGCGTCACCAAACTGACCCAGTTGAATTACTCGGCTGATAAGCTGGATGTTCAGGCAGAAAATCTCAGAAAAATGTTTCTCGCCATGGCAAAAGATATCCGTGTGATCATCATAAAACTGGCGGACCGTCTTCACAACATGCGGACGCTCCAGTTCATGAAACCGGAGAAGCAGAAGGAAAAAGCCAGGGAGACGATGGACATTTATGCTCCTATCGCCCATCGACTGGGTATTTCCAAGGTGAAAGTGGAACTGGATGATCTTTCCCTGCAGTATCTGGAACCGGAGGCATACCAGGAACTGACGGATAAATTCAATCATATGCGTGTGCGTAAGGAGACCTTCGTCAAAGATATCATGGCGGAAGTGAGGGAACATCTGGAGGAAGCACAGATCGCGGCTACTATTGACGGCCGTGTAAAACACTTGTTCAGTATTTACCGGAAAATGGTGAACCAGGACAAAACACTGGATCAGATCTATGATCTGTTTGCAGTACGTATTATTGTGGATACTGAGCAGCAGTGTTATACGGCACTGGGTATCATTCATGAGATGTACAAACCAATTCCGGGAAGGTTCAAGGACTACATAGCGATGCCGAAACCGAATCACTACCAGTCGCTGCACACCACGTTGATCAGTCCCAATGGCCAGCCTTTTGAGATCCAGATCCGCACCTATGAGATGCATCAGACGGCGGAATATGGTATTGCCGCCCACTGGAAATATAAGGAGAGCAAGGGAAGCGAGGAAAGTGTTGAAAACGATGAGGCTAAGATGACTTGGCTTCGCCAGATTCTGGAATGGCAGCGGGATATGTCGGATAATAAAGAATTTTTAAGCCTGATTAAGAGCGATCTAAACCTGTTTTCAGATAGTGTATATTGTTTTACACCCAATGGTGATGTAAAGACACTTCCCGCAGGATCCACTACCATCGACTTTGCCTATGCGGTGCATACCGCTGTGGGAAATAAGATGGTGGGTGCCAGAGTGAACGGAAATCTTGTGAAGCTGGATTATCAGATCCAGAACGGTGACCGCATTGAGATCAATACTTCCCAGAACAGCAAAGGACCAAGCCGCGACTGGCTGTCAATCGTCAAAAGTACCCAGGCGAAAAACAAGATCAACCAGTGGTTCCGCAGCGAATTCAAAGAAGAAAACATTGTCCGTGGAAAAGAGCTGCTGGCACAATATGCGAAAACCAAAAGTATCGATCTGTATAAGCTGGTGAAGCCGGAATATACGGAAGCATGCAAACGAAAGTATGGATTCAAAGATTGGGATTCTGTCTGTGCCGCCATCGGTCATGGCGGTTTGAAAGAAGGGCAGGTGATCAATAAATTACAATACGAGTACGATAAAAAGAACAAGAGAATCGTCTCGGATGAACAGGTGCTTGAGGTGATCGAGAGCGCTAAGGAGGCAAAGGCTGCCAAAGTTGCCAGCCAGAATAGTGGTGTCTCCAAGAGTAAGAGTGGTATCATTGTAGAGGGACTGGATGATCTTGCAGTACGGTTTTCACGATGCTGTAATCCAGTGCCGGGAGATGAAATTGTTGGATTTGTCACCAGGGGCCGGGGGGTATCCATTCACCGGACGGACTGTGTCAATATGATTCATCTTCCGGTGGAAGAGAGGAATCGACTGATCGAGGCAGAGTGGAGCGTGGAGGCGAAAAAGAATCAGGATTATTATCCAGTGGAGATTGTGATTTATTCCTACAACCGTAGTGGTGTCCTCTTTGACGTGTCCAGAATCTTTACCGAAAATGAAATTGATGTTAAATCGATGAACGTTCGTACTACAAAGCAAGAAAAGGCGACAATTGTAGTTGGGTTTGAGACGAAAGGTGTAGAACAGCTGAATAAACTTGTGAAAAAACTGCGTGGAGTGGAGAGTGTCATCGATATTGAGAGGCGTTCCAATGGGTGATCCAGTGGTGATTAGATGAAGCTGCTGAGGTGGCAGGAATGGAGGTTTGAGATGGTAATAAACGGAATTCAAATTGATTCTATCGTTGTAGGCGGAGTTGGTACAAACTGTTATATTGTGAGACGGGAAAACAGTGATCAGTGCATTGTGCTGGATCCGGGATACAGTGGTAGAAAGATTGCCAGGTATATCCATAATGAGGGATGTAAACTGGAAGATGTGCTTCTGACCCATGGACATTTTGACCATATGATGGGAGTGACATTTTTGATGGAAGAGGCAGGGGGCAGACTTTGTGCCTTCAAGGACGAGCAGGCTGTGTTAGAAGATCCCGGCTTGAATGTGACGGCGATGGCGGGCAGTGCCATGACGCTGCAGGCAGACGTGTATTTTCGGGATGGACAGGTATATGAGACGGCTGGTATGAAGTTTACCGTGATCCATACCCCTGGACATACGAAGGGGAGCTGCTGTTATTACTTAAAAGAAGAGGGTATACTGTTCAGCGGGGATACTTTGTTCCTGGAATCCGTGGGAAGGACGGATCTGCCTACCGGCAATGACCACCAGATCATAGAATCCCTGAAAGAAAAGGTGCTGACTCTTCCCGATGAAGTGAAAGTATTTCCGGGGCACGGACCGGCGACGGAGATCGGGTATGAGAGGGAAAATAATCCTTATGCTGCGATGTAAAGGACAGGGAGTGACATGATTCATATTACTATTAAAGACAATGAGTTTTCCTATGATCTGAAGGCACTTGCCATGGTGTTTTTTCCGGAACAGGAGTGTCAGGTAGAAGAAGATCCGGCGCTGCTTGCCAGAAAGGGATTTACCATGGTGATCCACATCGACGGGGAAAAGCCCCATAAGGAGTTTTTGCCTGCTCCTTATACTAAAAATGAAGTCAAGCAGAAGGCATATTATTATTTTAGCAGGGTTTCGGGCAGAACGCAGCCATGGGGTATCCTGACGGGGATTCGCCCGGCTAAGATTCCCTTCCGCAGGATTCTTGAGGGGAGAGGACGGCAGGAGATCTTTCGGGAAATGGAGCAAGAATATCTTTGCAGCAGGGCGAAAGCGGAGCTGGCTGTGGATGTGGCGGGAAAAGAAGTGCGGATCACCCAGGGTATGGATCATGAACGAAGTGTGAGCATATATATCGGCATTCCCTTTTGTCCTAGTATCTGCGCTTACTGTTCTTTTTCTTCTTATCCGCTTAAGCAGTACGAATACAAGACAGATGCTTATCTGGATGCCCTGGAAAAAGAGATCACCTATGTAGGAGAGCATCTGGGTGGGAGACAGCTGCAGACGGTGTATATCGGCGGCGGAACGCCTACATCCCTGACGGAAGCGCAGATGGAACGGCTGTTTGCCATGATCGAAGATCATTTTCCTGTGGATGAAGTGCGGGAGTATACTGTGGAGGCGGGCCGGCCAGACAGTATTACTGAGGGCAAGTTGAGGTGCATGAGGAGCCACAGGGTATCGCGCATCTCCATCAATCCCCAGAGCATGAAGCAGTACACGCTGGATCTGCTGGGAAGGAAACATACCACGGAACAGATCCGGGACGTATTTCAACTGGCGAGGAATCTTGGCTTTGACAATATCAATATGGATCTGATCCTGGGGCTGCCGGAGGAAACCCTGGAAGATTTTAAATACACCCTTTCAGAGGTGGATGCGATGGGGCCGGACAGCATAACGATCCATACGCTGGTGATCAAACGGGCCTCCCGGATCCGGAGGGAAAAGCTGGAGCAGGGAGCCCAGATCAGTGAAGAGGATGCCTGTATTCCACAAATGCAGGAATATTCGGAGCGGTTCTGCCGGGAACACGGATATGAACCCTATTATATGTACCGTCAGAAAAACAAAGCAGTGACCAGCCGAAATACCAATCAGGAAAATGTGGCATATGCCAGACCGGGTAAGGAGTGTATTTATAATGTTCTTATGATGGAGGAACTCCAGACGATACTGGCATTGGGATGTGGCGGCTCATCCAAATATGTCTTTCATGAAGAAGACAGGATGGAGCGGGTGGAAAATGTAAAGAGTGTAGATGACTACATAAGTAGAATAGATGAGATGATCCGGCGGAAACTTCCGATTTCGTCAGAATAAAATCCTGTCAAAGAAAAGGAAAAGAGGTAAAGAGATGGCATTAAAAAAGAAACCAGTCACGGGAATGAAGGATATACTTCCAAAAGAGATGGAGATACGAGATTATGTGATCAGTCTGATCAAAGAGACTTATGGGACCTATGGATTTTCTTCCATTGAGACTCCTTGTGTAGAACACATCGAGAGCCTGTGCAGCAAGCAGGGGGGCGAAAATGAAAAGCTGATCTTTAAAATCCTGAAACGGGGCGAGAAGCTTAAACTGGATACCGCAGAATGTGAGGCGGATCTGGTAGACAGCGGCCTGCGGTATGATTTGACGGTACCTCTTTCCAGGTATTATGCCAATAACTCCAGTGAACTGAGCGCTCCTTTTAAAGCGTTGCAGATGGGCAGTGTGTGGCGGGCGGACCGCCCCCAGAGAGGTCGTTTCCGTCAGTTTATGCAGTGTGATATCGATATTCTGGGAGAGCCTTCTATCCTGGCAGAGATCGAACTGATTCTCGCCACCACCACTCTTCTTGGAAAACTTGACTTCAGAAATTTCACCATCCGCATCAACAACCGCAGGATGTTAAAGGCGATGGCAGCGTATTGTGGATTTTCCGAAGGAGAATATGACAACGTATTTATCATATTGGATAAAATGGACAAGATCGGTATGGAAGGGGTACAGGAAGAACTTTTAACTGCCGGTTATGAAAAAGAAGCAGTGGAACGCTGCATCGAACTGTTCCAGACTGTGACCAACGATATCGACGGCGTCCGGTATCTCAAAGAGACGCTGGGAGATCACCTGGAAGCGGGAACAGCAGAGGATATGGAGACCATCATTTCCATGGTGGAAGAGACAAAGACAGCAGATTTTAAAATGTGTTTTGATCCCACCCTGGTGAGGGGCATGGGGTATTACACAGGACCGATCTTTGAGATCTCCATGGATGAGTTCGGTGGTTCCGTGGGTGGCGGCGGACGCTACGATGAGATGATCGGCAAGTTTATGGGAAAAGACACCTGTGCCTGTGGATTTTCCATAGGTTTTGAGAGAATCGTCATGCTTCTCTTAGAGCGGGATTTTGCGGTCCCGTCGGCAGCTAAGAAAAAGGCATATCTCATTGATAAGAAGGCAGCTCCAGAGAAAATGAAAGAGGTGCTTTTGAAAGCGGAGAAGGAACGGGCTGCCGGATACCGGATCAGCCTTAATGTGATGAAAAAGAACAAGAAATTCCAGAAAGAACTTTTGGCAAAGGATGGCTACACTGAGATCGAGGAATTCTTTGCAGATTAATATGATGCTAGGGTCAAAATGCCGTTCATGCTTGCATGATAAGGCATTTGAACTTGGGACCCGCCAAACATGAGAAAGGAGCGATTTACACGGTAAATCAGCGGATTTCGAATGTTTGAAGGGTGCTGAACATTCGGGGAATGTTCGTTTAGCACCGACCGGAGCGAAGCGGAGACGCGGAAGTTGTGAAACAACGGAGCAATCCGTAGCATCCGTTGGGGGCAAAATACCTTTTGACCCCAACATCATTAATATATGAGCTAAAGGAGAATAACAATGGCAGAATCAATGAAGGGCTTAAAGCGCACCTGCCGGTGCGCGGAGCTCACGACAAATCATATCGGTCAGACCGTGACAGTTATGGGCTGGGTACAGAAGAGCAGAAATAAAGGTGGCATTATTTTTGTGGATCTCCGGGACCGCTCCGGGATCATACAGCTGATCTTCGAGGAGAGCGATGCTGGGACAGAAGCCTTTGAGAAGGCGGCTAAGCTGCGTGCTGAATTTGTGGCAGCGGTGACCGGTATCGTGGAAAAACGTTCCGGCGCTGTCAATGAGAATCTGGAAACCGGCGCCATCGAGGTGAGGGCGAAGGACATCCGGATTCTTTCCGAATCGGAGACGCCGCCCTTTCCAGTCGAGGAAAACAGCAGGACGAAGGATGAGCTTCGGCTGCGCTATCGTTTTCTGGATCTGCGCCGTCCGGATCTTCAGCGCAATCTGATCATGCGGAGCAGGATTGCTATGCTGACCAGGCAGTTTCTGGCAGATGAGGGATTTTTAGAGATCGAGACGCCGATGCTCACCAAGAGTACGCCGGAAGGAGCCAGGGATTATCTCGTTCCCAGTCGTGTGCACCCGGGGAACTTTTATGCCCTTCCCCAGTCGCCGCAGCTGTTTAAGCAGCTTTTGATGTGCTCTGGCTATGACCGCTATTTCCAGATCACCAAATGTTTCCGCGACGAGGATCTGAGGGCGGACCGCCAGCCGGAGTTTACCCAGATCGATATGGAGCTGTCTTTTGTGGATGAGGATGATGTAATCGATGTAAACGAACGCCTTCTCCAAAAATTGTTCCAGGAGGTTCTTGGCGTGGAGTTGTCGTTGCCGTTCCCGCGTATGACCTGGCAGGAAGCCATGGACCGTTACGGTTCTGACAAACCGGATACCCGGTTTGGCATGGAGTTAAAGGATGTAACAGAGACCGTGAAGGGCTGCGGTTTCGGTGTATTTACCGGAGCGATCGAGGCAGGAGGTTCCGTTCGGGGAATTAATGCCAAAGGACAGGGGGCGATGCCCAGGAAGAAGATCGACGCCCTTGTGGATTTTGCCAAAGAATATGGGGCAAAGGGACTTGCCTATCTCTGTGTCAATGAGGATGGCAGCTATAAATCATCCTTTTCCAAATTTATGACGGATGAAGAGTTGAAGGCATTGGTTTGTACTATGGAGGGAGAGCCAGGAGATCTGCTGCTCTTTGCCGCAGATAAGAATAAAGTGGTATATGATGTTCTTGGAAACCTTCGTCTGGAGCTTGCCAGAAAAATGGAGATTCTGGATAAAAATATATATCATTTCCTCTGGGTGACAGAGTTTCCGCTTCTGGAGTACAACGAGGATCTGGGACGCTATCAGGCGATGCACCATCCTTTCACGATGCCTATGGAAGAGGATCTTGATCTGATCGATACAGACCCGGGCAAAGTGCGGGCGAGAGCCTATGATATCGTACTGAACGGCACAGAGCTTGGAGGTGGCTCGGTGCGTATCCATCAGAACGATGTCCAGGAAAAAATGTTCCATGCCCTTGGATTTGCTAAGGAAACGGCATATGAGCAGTTTGGTTTCCTGCTGAATGCTTTTAAGTACGGGGTACCGCCTCATGCCGGACTTGCTTATGGTTTGGACCGTCTTGTAATGCTCATGGCCAAAGAAGATAACATAAGAGAAGTGATCGCCTTTCCTAAGGTAAAGGACGCTTCCTGCCTTTTGACGGAGGCGCCTAATGTGGTAGATGAGAAGCAGCTGGAGGAACTTGGAATTGATATTCGTCCAGAGGCAGTTGACAAAACAGAATCAAATAATTAATAGTTGAGGAGGTAGGTAACGTGAGTGTGACAACAAGTAATTTTGGGACGACAAAGGATGGAAAAGAGGTAACACTCTATTCCATCGAAAACAAAAATGGAATGAAAGCAGAAGTGATTGATTATGGTGCGAATATTGTCAGATTGTTTGTGCCAGATAAAGAGGGCAAACTGGATGATGTCGTACTGGGGTTTGATGATGTGGCAGGCTATGAAGTGAATGGCTGTTTCTTTGGGGCTTTTATTGGAAGACATGGCAACCGGATCGGGGACGCCAGATTTGAATTGAATGGTGTTACGTATGAGCTGGAGAAAAATGATGGAGAGAATAATCTTCACGGCGGCACACCAGGATACCATCAGGTGATGTATGAGGTGGCATCCATGGACAATAGTGTGACATTTTACAGAGTCAGCCCGGATATGGAGCAGGGCTATCCAGGAAATCTGGAGATTAGTGTAACTTATACAGTGACGGATGACAATGAGCTCAAAATCAGCTATTTGGCAAAATCTGACAAGGATACACTTTGTAATGTGACGAATCATACTTACTTCAACCTCAAAGGACACGATGGGGGAGAAATCACAGATCACAAAGTATGGATCCAGGCAAATGGATTTACGGAAACTACAGATGATTTGATTCCCAATGGAAACATTGTGGATGTATCGGGAACGCCGTTGGATTTCCGTGAGAAAAAAGCCATCGGGGATGATATTGAGGCAGATTATAAACCTCTTAAGATCGCTGGCGGCTATGACCACAATTATGCGTTGGATAAAACTCCAGGCAAAGTAGAAAAGGTGGCAGAGCTTTCGGAAGAAACCACAGGGCGTGTCATGGAAGTTTATACGGATCTTCCGGGCATGCAGCTCTACACCGGAAACTTTATCAAAAAAGAAAATGGAAAAAATGGCACGGAGTATACGAAGAGAACCGGAGTATGCTTTGAGACACAGTTTTTCCCGAACTCTGTCAATGTGCCAGCTTTTGATTCCTGCGTACTGAAAGCCGGGGATGCTTTTGCCAGCACGACAATCTACCGGTTTTGTTAAAAATCATACATTCTTATATGTATAACGAAACAAGATGTGGGCGAATACTATAAGGATAAGGATACAAACCGAAGGAGAAAAGTTTTGAACAGTGTTTTGGGGAAATTGATCCAAAAGGAGTTTGGGAGAAATAAATATAAAATATACTGCAATAAGCTGGACCAGAAGGAATGCATGGATATCTTCTGTGACATTTATCTGGAATTGCACCGGATATCGGAAGAAAATCTAAGCGACAGGCTGTTATGCCTGCTCCGGACTGTCCAGCTGTCGGTCAAGATCAGTCAGATATTTTTCTATATAACGGTTGGTTTTCTGGCGGCGATACTCACCATATCCATGATCCCGGTTTTGCTGGAGATCAAGGCGGTAGGGATCGGTGCTCTGACATTGATGTATTTTTATAAATTGGCAGAGTATATGCGGAACCGTTACTGTGACCGGGATGTCCGTCTTGTTTTAATCTATAAAACAGCGTTATTCCATTTGCTGTCAGAAGAAGGGAAGTAGGAAGGATGAAGCGAACACGGCTTAGGGATAGGGATCTCCCTGACTATACAAGGGGAGAAGAAATCTTTAATATGGTATCCCATATCGTGGGAGGAGCTCTCGCGATTGCAGCATTGGTGCTTTGTGTGATATTTTCTGCGCTGAGAGGTGATGCCTGGAGTGTCGCCGCCTCAGCCATATACGGAGCAATGATGGTGATTCTGTACACGATGTCCAGTATCTATCATGGGCTGACATCTGAGATGGTTAAAAAAGTATTTCAGGTGATTGACCACTGTACCATCTATTTTCTGATCGCTGGGACCTATACCCCGATCACTCTGGTAGGACTGCGCAGAGTGGATCCAGTCATTGGCTTTTTGGTTTTTGGTATCGTGTGGGGATGCTGTCTGGTGGCGGCGACCCTTACTGCCATCGATCTGGAAAAATATAAGAAGCTGGCGATGATCTGCTATCTCGGTATGGGCTGGTGCATTATCTTCTTTATCCGGCCCACGATGCAGGCGCTGGGGCCGGGAGGAATGGTGTATCTGATCACGGGAGGGCTCGCCTATACGATCGGTGCCGTGTTATATGGTGTGGGAAAGAGAAAAAGATATATCCACTCCCTGTTTCATCTGTTTGTGATCGCAGGAAGTGTTCTGCATTTCTTTATGATTTTATTTTATGTGATCTTGTCCTAAGCCGACGACACTGTCGGCTGGCGGGACGGTGTGCCCCGGGCACAGGAAGGAGTAAAAAATGGTAGTAGAACCAAAGGTAAAAGGCTTTATTTGTACGACAGCTCATCCCAAGGGCTGTGAAGAAAGTGTAAGAAGACAGATTGAATGCACGAAAAAGTTCGGACGGGCTGAGGGACCTAAGAAGGTGCTGGTCATTGGATCTTCCACTGGTTATGGACTTGCCTCCCGCATTGCCGTGACCTATGGATATGGGGCGGATACTATTGGTGTCGCCTTTGAGAGAGAATCCAATGGCAAGAGGACAGCGACTGCAGGCTGGTATAATACCAAAGCATTTGAAAAAATAGCAGGAGAAGATGGTTACTATGCCAAATCTTTTAATGGGGATGGATTTTCCAGGGAAATGAAGGATGAGGTGATCCAATGCATCAAAGAAGATTTTGGAAAAGTGGACATGGTGGTATACAGTATGGCGGCGCCGAGACGAACCCTGCCCAGTGGAACCACGGTCTCTTCTGTTCTGAAGACAGTAGGCGAGCCATTTACCAACAAAACCCTTGATCTGCGTACCAATGAGATCAAAGAGGTTACGGTTCCTGAGGCAGACCAAGATGAGATCAAGGCGACGATACAGGTGATGGGCGGAGGCGACTGGAGAGACTGGATCATGTCGCTCTACGACGCTGGAGTGCTGGCTGAGGGTGCTGTGACCCTGGCGTATTCCTACATTGGTCCGGTGGTGACTCATGCGATCTATAAAGACGGCAGTATTGGACAGGCAAAGAAGCATCTCTATGATACTTCTGTGGAGCTTATGAACAAATATAATGACATTGGCCTGAAAGCGTACATATCGGTGAACAAGGCGCTGGTGACCCAGTCCAGTGCGGCGATTCCCATCGTTCCTCTTTATATCTCTATGCTCTACAAGGTAATGAAAGAAAAAGGGCTTCATGAGGGCTGCATCGAGCAGATGAATCGTCTTTTTCTGGAGAAGCTCGCCGGCGGGGTGGTGCAGACGGACGAGGCGGGCAGGATCCGCCTGGACGATTATGAGATGAAAGAAGAGGTCCAGAACCGGATCGCCGAAGTGTGGGACAGTGTGGATACGGAATCCATCAAAGACCTGGGTGACATCAAAGGCTATTGGGACGAGTTTTATAATATGTTTGGATTTGGGTATGACAATGTGGACTACAGTGAGGATGTAGAGATCTAAAACTAAAACATGTTTTTAATAAAAAATTGTCTGTCAGAAAGAAGAGGATGTTTGAAGTTACCAATTCTATCTGGCAGACAATTTTGTTGAGGGTGTCAGAGGGTTGCTATGCCCAGTCAGCCCTAGCGGATAATCGTGCCGCATCTTCCCTGGACGGCGTCTGCTGCCTGTTCCAGTTTCCCGATTACAGCAGTGCGGTTTTCGCCGGAGGTGACAAAGGATACACTGGCATCTATTTTGGGAAGAGTAGTGATGGGATCAAAATGTTCTTCTTCGATCAGGGAGAGAGCTTCCCTGCTGGTAATCTCACCAATGGGTTTGTCCCCCGCAGAGATCTGTTCGCTTCCTGTGAGGATCAGCAGACAGGAGGCGTCAAGCATATCCGCCAGTTTGGCAGCAGTATAGTCTTTTTCTATGACCGCGCTGGCACCCTTGAGCCGGGTACCCTGCTGTATCACCGGTATTCCGCCTCCGCCTGCGGCGATCACGATCTGTCCGGCATCCGCCAGTGCCTTGATGGCGTCAATCTCGTAGATATCAACAGGATGGGGAGAGGCGATGATCCTGCGCCAGGAGCCATTTTCACTGACAACATGATTGCCCTTTTCTTCTTCTGCCTTTGCTTCTTCTTCTGACATACACCGTCCGATAACTTTGGTGGGATGGTTAAATGCCTTGTCGAAGGGATCTACCCGCACCTGAGTGATGACCGTGGATACAGGTTTGAAAATGCCCCGGTTTAGCAGCTCGGTACGGATGGCATTTTGAAGATCGTATCCGATATAGCCCTGGCTCATAGCCCCACATAGGGACATTGGTGCCACCGTGTAGCGGGGATCAAGTCTGGAAAACTCTGTCATCGCCGTCTGGATCATCCCCACCTGGGGACCGTTGCTGTGGGTGATGACAATATCATATTTTAATTCTGCCAGATCTGCGATGGCATCTGCAGCTTTTTTAACATTTTTCTGCTGCTCCGGAAAGGTTTCGCCAAAGGCGTTCCGACCAAGGGCAACAACAAGTCTCTGATTTTTCATAGAGGTTCCTCCCTGTCTCTGTATTGTGCCGAATGTCTTTTTCTTAGTATACCAAACAACAGAAAAACAATCAAATTCTATTGAAAAAGAAGTTGAAAAAAAATGCCTGATGGGCTATACTAATCTTATATAGTATTGGGTTTTTTTGGTGTCCTGAGATGAAAACCAGAGAAGGTGTAAAGTTTTCCAGACTGGAGGGAGGTAGTCATGAAACTTGAATTATGCCGTTTTGGTTATTTTTCCTGGGAGAGTATCGGAGAAGGTGTAATGTTTTCCGGATTGGAGGGAGGTAGTCATGAAACTTGAATTTTTGGGGGCGGCTCACGAGGTCACTGGAAGCTGTCATTATCTGGAGATTGGAGATAAGAAACTCTGCGTGGATATTGGGATGGAACAGGGACGGGATTTGTTTGAAAACCAGGAGATTCCAGTAAATCCGGCAGATCTTGATTACATACTTTTGACGCATGCACATATCGACCACACGGGATTATTGCCGATGCTTTATGCCAGAGGATTCCGGGGACGGGTATTTACCACAAAGGCCACCGCTGACCTCAGCAGTATTATGTTGAGAGACAGCGCACATATCCAGCAGTTTGAGGCTGAGTGGAGAAACCGTAAGGCGCAGAGAGCCGGAGGAGAACAGTATGTTCCACTTTATACGATGGAAGATGCCCTGGGGGCGGTGAGACTTCTGGTTCCCTGTGAATACGATCACAGAATTACACTGTGTGAAGAGATCACGATACGGTTTACGGACGTAGGACATCTGCTGGGGTCTGCCTCCATCGAGATATTTGCCACAGAGGGAGACCAGCACAGGATTATTGTTTTTTCCGGAGATTTGGGAAATATCAATAAACCGATCCTTAGAAATCTCACTTATACCAAAAGTGCAGATTTTGTTGTGATGGAATCCACCTATGGAGATCGTTATCATGGTGAGGCTCCGGATTATGTGGGAGAATTGGCAGAGATCATAGAAAAAACCTTTGAGCGGGGGGGAAACGTAGTGATTCCCGCCTTTGCCGTGGGGCGGACACAGGAGCTTCTTTATTTTATCCGTCAGATCAAAGAGCAAAAACTTATCCGTGTAAATTCAAATTTCGAGGTGTATGTAGACAGCCCTTTGGCGGTAGAGGCTACAAATATTTTTGGAAAAAATGTAGAGAGTTGTTTTGATGATGAGGCGAGGGAACTGGTACAGAAAGGGATCAATCCCATCGGTTTCCCAGGTCTGAAGTTATCGATCACCAGCGACGACAGCAAGGCGATCAATGTTGACCAGAAGCCTAAAGTGATCATTTCTGCCTCCGGAATGTGTGAGGCAGGACGAATCCGCCATCATCTTAAACATAATCTTTGGAGAAAAGAGAGTACCATTGTCTTTGTTGGCTATCAGTCGGTGGGGACACTGGGCAGGTCGCTTTTGGAGGGAACAGACAGTGTTAAGCTGTTTGGAGAGACCATTGAGGTAAAAGCGGAGATCGTCAAGATTTCTGGTATCAGTAGCCATGCAGACAAGAAAGGGCTTCTCGACTGGGTAAGGGGCTTTCAGGAAAAGCCTCCGGTACAGGTTTTTGTGGTACATGGAGAAGACCATGTCTGTGGCAGCTTTGCCGGGTGTATTAGAGAGGAACTTGGCATAGATGCAAGTGCGCCCTACAGTGGCAGCATCTTTGACCTGATACGGGGACAGTACGAGTACGAGGCTCCGCCGGTGTATGCGAAGAAGAAAGATTCTGCGAGAAAACGAGCCCTGGATGTATTTGGACGGCTTGTGGCTGCTGGAGAGCGGCTCTTGGCGGTGATCCGCAGGAACGAAGGACTGAGTAATAAAGAAACTGCAAAATTTACAGATCAGATCAATGCTTTGTGTGATAAGTGGGATCGATAAAACGAAGGCCTAAATAGTAAAGAAACTGTAAAAATTACAAATCAGATCAATGCTTTATGTGATAACTGAAATCAATAGGAGGAATTGATTTTGAAACAAGAGGAGAGTTCAGCTTTGGACCATAAAAATAGCCCATACGATTCCCTTACAGGATTGTATCATCTGGATACTTTTAAGACGAATATGAAACAGTATTTAAAAGAACAGGACTCAGAATCCCATCTCGCACTTCTTTATACGGACATCGCACACTTTGAAAGAATCAATAATCTATATGGAAGAAGCCTGGCAGACAGCCTGCTTCTTGAATTATCCCGGGCGATATCACAGATCGATTTCGGGTTGCGTCTGTACTGCCGCAGTGTGGCGGATCATTTTGTTATGCTGATCAAATTCGAGGAGAAAAAAGAGCTGGATCATGCTCTGCAGCAGTTTTGTCAGGAATTTAACCGGCTGGCACTGGAGCGCTTTCCTGAGGCAGTTCCCAGGTTGGGCATCGGAGCTTTTATCATTCATGACACCTCGGAGCCCATCGATGATATGGTGGAGAAAGCAAATGCGGCGAGAAAGAGTCTGAGAGGAAGATCTTCGGTGCGGGTTGCCTATTACAATCCGATTGATTTTGGAAAACACCGTAGGGCGAAGGAACTGGAGAAAAATATGGAGTATGCGTTGGCTCATAATGAGTTTAAGGTGTATCTTCAGCCAAAGTATGACCTTGTGACCAAAAAGATGGTCGGAGCAGAAGCTCTTGTCCGCTGGGTGAAAGACGACGGAACGATGATTTACCCAGATGAATTTATTCCGGTATTTGAGAAAAATGGATTTATCAGACAGTTGGATTTTTATATGCTGGAGCAGGTGTGTGAGATGCTTCGCAGAAGGCTGACAAAAAATAAGAACTGTTTTCCAATCTCCATCAATCAGTCACGAGTTCTGCTAAACAGCGAGACCTATACCGCAGATGTGGCAATGGTACTGAACAGCCATGATACGCCGCCAGATCTGATCGAACTGGAACTGACAGAGAGAATCTTTTCGGATTCTCTGGATGAAATGGCAAAAATGATGTCTGTTCTTAAAGATTTAGGCATCCGATGGTCCATTGATGATTTTGGAACGGGGTATTCCTCGTTAAATCTTCTGAAAAAACTTCCAGTGGATATCATTAAGATCGACAAAGCATTTTTGGACGAGACAGAGACCTCAAATGTAAGCAAGATCATTATAAGAAAAACCGTAGAACTTACCCAGGAGCTGGATAAGATGGTGGTCTGCGAGGGTGTTGAGACGGAGGAGCAGGCAAGTTATCTGAAGGCGATTCACTGTGATCTGGCCCAGGGGTATCTGTATGCAAAACCGATGCCGATGGACGAATTTGAAAAATTGATGGATTCCACGGAGGTTGTGGCATAGTTTCGTCGTTTACTTAAAAGCCACTGTAGGACAGGATAGTTTAGATTATGTAGTATCTGCGTGATGCTATCATATATATAATAATTTTTAGGAGGTATTCATAATGAAGTTTTTTGTTGACACAGCAAAAATTGATGACATTAAGAAAGCTAATGATATGGGTGTTATCTGTGGTGTTACTACAAACCCGTCGTTGATCGCGAAAGAGGGGGGCAGAAGCCAGGAAGATGTTTTGAAAGAGATCGCTTCTATCGTGGATGGCCCCATCAGCGGAGAGGTAAAGGCAACAACCGTTGATGCAGAGGGGATGATTGCAGAGGGAAGAGAGATTGCCAAGCTTCATCCTAATATGGTTGTAAAAATTCCTATGACAGTAGAAGGTCTGAAAGCTACAAAAGTACTTGCCAGTGAGGGGATTGATGTAAATGTTACTTTGATCTTTACTGCTAATCAGGCGCTCCTTGCAGCTAAGGCAGGTGCTGCTTATGTATCTCCGTTCCTGGGACGTCTGGATGACATTTCTCAGGCTGGAATTGATCTGATCGAGACCATTTCCGCTATTTTCGCCAATTATCCAGACATTGATACCGAGATCATTGCAGCCAGCGTTCGTAATCCGATCCATGTAACGGATTGTGCTCTCGCCGGAGCAGACATCGCAACCGTTCCATACGGAGTAATCGAGCAGATGACAAAGCATCCACTGACAGATCAGGGTATTGCGAAGTTCCAGGCAGACTATAAAGCGGTGTTCGGGGAATAAAATGTCCCATAAATGGGACATGACAAGTTTGCAGGCAAACTTGCGGACAGGGAATAATAAGGCATTACCATACACCGCTTTGGCAGTGTTCGGGGAATAAAATGTCCCATAAATTATGATATTATTATAAAAGGCGCGCACGCCCAAACTTGTTAAGAACTTTTAGTTCTTTGGCGCAAAAAAACGTGTGCGAATGGAGGTAAACTATGAATACGTTAGAGCTGAAAAAAATAGCTAACGAAGTTCGTAAAGGTATTGTGACTGCTGTACACAGTGCGAAGTCTGGCCATCCAGGTGGATCGCTTTCCGCAGCAGATATTTATACATATCTTTTCTTTGAGGAACTGAATATTGATCCGAAGGATCCACAGAAAGCAGACAGAGACCGTTTTGTGCTCAGCAAAGGACATACGGCACCTGGCTATTATTCTGTACTGGCAAACAGGGGATTTTTCCCGGTGAAAGATCTTGAAACCCTTCGTCATACAGGATCTTATCTGCAGGGGCATCCGGATAAAAAACATATTCCGGGTGTGGATATGTCAAGTGGTTCTCTGGGACAGGGAATTTCCGCTGCTGTTGGAATGGCATTATCTGCAAAACTCAGTGGAGAAGATTATCGTGTGTATACCCTGCTTGGGGACGGAGAGATCCAGGAAGGACAAGTATGGGAGGCAGCTATGTTTGCCGGACATCGTAAGCTGGATAATTTTGTTGCCATCGTGGACAACAATGGTCTTCAGATCGATGGAGATGTCGCAGATGTATGTTCCCCCTATCCTATCGATGAAAAATTTAAGGCATTTAATTTCCATGTGATCAATGTGGATGCCCATGATTTTGACGCATTAAAGAAAGCATTTGATGAGGCGAAGGCAACTAAGGGACAGCCGACTGCGATCATTGCCAAGAGTGTAAAGGGCAAAGGCGTATCCTTTATGGAAAATCAGGCAAGCTGGCATGGTGCAGCTCCGAATGATGAGCAGTATGCACAGGCTATGGCAGACTTAGAGAAAGTAGGTGAATCCCTGTGAGTGAAGTAAAAAAGATTGCGACTCGTGAGAGTTATGGAAATGCCCTGGCAGAGCTGGGAGCAGAATTTGAGAACCTGGTTGTTCTGGATGCGGATCTTGCCGCTGCTACAAAGACGGGAGTGTTCAAGAAAGCATTTCCGGACAGACATATTGACTGTGGTATCGCAGAGTGTAATATGATTGGTATTGCAGCAGGACTTGCCGCTACCGGTAAAATTCCTTTTGCCAGTTCTTTTGCTATGTTTGCGGCAGGACGTGCTTTCGAGCAGGTTCGCAACTCCGTTGCCTATCCGAAGCTGAATGTAAAGATTGGAGCTACCCATGCGGGAATCTCCGTAGGAGAGGACGGAGCTACCCACCAGTGTAATGAGGATATCGCCCTAATGCGCACGATTCCTGGCATGGTTGTTTTGAATCCATCGGATGACGTGGAAGCAAAGGCAGCAGTTCGGGCAGCTATCGAACACGAGGGCCCGGTATATCTTCGTTTTGGACGTCTCGCGGTACCTGTGATCAATGACAAGCCGGATTATAAGTTTGAGCTTGGCAAAGGTGTTGTGCTCCGTGAGGGCAAAGATGTAACCATCATTGCTACCGGACTTCCTGTATCTGAGTGCCTGGCAGCAGCAGATAAGCTGGCAGCCGACGGCATCGATGCGAAAGTGATCAACATTCATACCATCAAACCACTGGATGAGGAGCTTGTTCTGGCAGCAGCTAAAGAGACCGGTAAGGTGGTAACCGTCGAGGAACACTCTGTGATTGGTGGTCTTGGAAGTGCAGTGTGTGACTTGCTTTCTGAGAAATACCCGACCAAAGTAATGAAGATCGGTATCAATGACACCTTTGGAGAATCTGGTCCTGCTGTTGAGCTGGTTAAGAAATATGGTCTTGACGCAGACAGCATCTATGCAAAGGTAAAGGATTTTGCCAAATAATAAAGACTAGTTATCGCAAAATCATTATAATAGTATGAAACAAAAGCAATGGGGATTATGTTTCGAACCGAATCATAGTCCCCATTGATATACAGAAGAAAAAGGATGTAACGGTTATGAATCATTCATTATATCAGTTATGTTGGATCTTTGTCATTTATTCTTTTATCGGCTGGTGTGCCGGCGTCGTTGTAAATGCAGTACAGAAGAGAAAGTTTGTCAACACAGGGTTTATGTCCCTGACATTTTGTCCTTCCTATGGTCTGGGTGCTGTGTTATATTCTATCTTCCTGATGGAACTCCGGGAAAACTGGTTATTTCTATTTGTGGCAGGCGCAGTGATGGGAGCGGTGCAGTGCATTCTGACAGGTGTTGTTCTACAGAGGATCTTTCACCGCCGATGGTGGGACTACAGCAAAAAAAGGTTTCAGTTTGACGGATATCTGCATATTGGTCATCTGATTGCTTTTGGGGTCTCGGCTTTTTTTATCATCTGGATTGGGAATCCAATGCTTTTCCGGGTTCTGTCCTGGATGCCCAAATGGATCGGCCATATTTTCCTACTGGGAATCCTGGTCATTATGTTTTTAGATTGTATTGTTTCCTGTGTGGCTGTTCTACAGTTGAAGATTCGTCTGCACCGTATGGAGCAGCTAACAGAAAGTATGCAGAAGATGACGAATGAATTGGGTAATGCTCTGACTGTACGGATCCAGAGACGTATGCTGCGGGCGTATCCGAATCTGGAGTCAGATAAGCTCAGGGAGGCGGGGCAGACAAAGCAGAAACCGGTTGTCTTTGCAAAGGGATGTTGTTTCTATAAACTGGTGTGGCTTTTTCTCATAGGGGCATTCCTGGGAGATATCGTGGAAACCATATTCTGCTATCTCACAGATGGGGTATGGATGAGCCGAAGCAGCGTTGTAAATGGACCATTTAGTTTTGTATGGGGAATTGCGTGTGCCCTGCTGACGGGACTGCTTTATAAATATAAAGATAAAAACGACCGGTATATGTTTTTGGCCGGAACCGTGCTGGGCGGCACATATGAATATATATGCAGTGTTTTCACTGAAATTGTATTTGGAACCGTATTCTGGGATTACAGTGATATTCCTTTTAATCTGGGAGGACGGATCAATCTGCTCTATTGCTTTTTTTGGGGAATTGCTGCCGTGATCTGGTTCAAAGGCATCTATCCAAAGCTCTCTGCGCTGATCGAAAAAATACCCCAAAGGTCAGGAATCGTTGTTACCTGGCTGTGTATTGGCTTTATGTTGGTAAATGCAGCATTGTCGGGTCTGGCACTGTCAAGATATGATGAAAGGCAGAGGGTAGATATGGTTCAGCAGAGGGAGGAATTGGGTCCGCTGAATCGTTTTCTGGACAAACATTTTCCCGATGATAGAATGGAACGGATCTATCCAAATGCGAAAACAGTTAAAGAGGGAATAAAGAACTAGTTAAAAAGGGGAGTGTGAGCTTGAAATCTTTTACATGTACGCCATTACAGAAAAATCAAAGATATGAAGTAACCGTGCCGGGTTCTAAGAGCATTACGAACCGGGCGCTTCTTTTGGGAGCGCTGGGCAACGGGATAACTGTCCTAAAGGGCGTTCTATTCAGTGATGATTCCAGAGTATTCATGCAGGCGCTGAAAGAAATCGGTTTTTTAGTGGATATTCAGGAAATAGAAAAGAAAGTGACCATCGAGGGGATGGGAGGAAAGATTCCAGGAGACGGGGCACAGGAAAGAACCGTATACGTGGGGAGCGCGGGAACTGCCGCCCGGTTTCTCACAGCGATGTTAGCACTGTCTGGCGGGAGATTTTTGGTGGAGTCCTCGGATCAGATGAAGGCAAGACCGATGAAGCCTCTGCTGCTGGCATTGGAAGAGCTGGGGACGGGGTTTGAATATCTGGAGGAACCTTATGCTTTTCCTTTCCGCATTTTGGGGAGGAGATCCCAGGGAGATTCAGTGCCGTCAAAGAGTTCCCCCAGGGTAGACCTGAATATTGATCAGAGCAGCCAGTTTTTGAGCGCCCTGCTTTTGAGTGGCGTGATGTGTGATGGTGGGCTCACGATTCGTCTGACAGGAACAAGGAGTGCCAAGGCCTATGTGAATATATCCATGAAAATGATGGCGGAGTTTGGCTGTGTGGTGGAGCAGATCGAGGAAGATTCCTACCGTGTGCTTCCGGGGCAGCAGTACCAGGCAAGGGAATATCAGGTGGAGCCGGATGTATCCGCGGCTTGCTATTTTTATGCCATAGCGGCAGTGACGGAGAGTGAGGTAAAGGTAAAGCACGTACACAGCAGTACCACCCAGGGAGATATCCGCTTTCTGGAAGTTTTACAGCAGATGGGCTGCTTCCAGAAAGAAGAAGAGGACGGCATCGTCGTAGCCGGCGCTCCATTAAAAGGGGTTCATGTGGATATGGGGGACTTCTCTGACCAGACCATGACACTGGCAGCCATCGCTCCCTTTGCTGATGGGGACACTGTTATCGATGGCGTAGGGCATATCCGGGGACAGGAGTCCGACCGGATCAGGGGGATCGTCACGGAGCTTGGCAGGATGGGGATCCAGTGTGAGGAGAGACAGGACGGACTGACGATCCATCCTGGTGAGATCTGTCCGGCGGTGGTCCAGACCTATGAGGACCACCGGATGGCGATGGCATTTGCTGTTACCGGATGCGGGGCCGGAGGCATCGTTATAGACGATCCGGGGTGCTGCCGTAAAACCTTTGAAAATTATTTTGAAGTGTTGACAAGTCTTAATTTAACAACTAATATAAAAGAATGACGGAAGCAAGTTGTTAGAACAGGTGAATGGAGAGTAGTGTGAAAAATCATGCTGATGCCAAAGAACTAAAGTTCTTGGATTTTTCACACGGCTATTTGTGCCGAGAACGTCACAAATAGCTCTTATCCGACAAGAGAAACTGCTTTAGCAGTTTTCTCTTGCGGTTCCTCGAACGCAAGCGTTCTCGGAATGGAGAGTAGTATGAGAAAGTTGACGGAACAGTTAGAAGAAATTGTAAAAGCCGGCTTTGAGCGGGCGGGTTATGATAAAAAATACGGATTTATCAGTGTTTCCAATCGTCCGGATCTGTGCCAGTACCAGTGCAACGGTGCCATGGCGGCAGCGAAAGAATATCACAAAGCGCCGATTCAGATCGCCGGGGATGTGGTGGAAGGATTAAAGGGAAATTCTGCCTTTGAAGAGATTGAGGCAGTCAACCCTGGTTTCATAAATATAACAGTAAGTGGAGAATTGCTGAGACAGGCCGGTGTGCAGATGATGACACAGGAGCAGTTTGGTCTTCAGAGGTCAGCGGAGCCCAGATCCGTGGTGATCGATTACGGCGGGCCGAATGTGGCGAAGCCCCTTCATGTGGGCCATCTTCGTTCAGCCATCATCGGAGAGAGCATCAAGAGGATTTACCGCTTTATGGGAGATCGTATCGTTGGTGATGTCCATCTCGGTGACTGGGGGCTTCAGATCGGTCTGATCATCACAGAGCTGAAAAAGCGTCAGCCAGAGCTCCCATATTTTGATGAGAGTTTTGAAGGGGAATATCCAGCAGAAGCGCCTTTTACAATATCGGATTTGGAAGAGATCTATCCCTATGCCAGCGGGTATTCCAAGGAACATGAGGATTATCTGACTGAGGCGCAGGAAGCGACAGTAAGTCTTCAAGAGGGTGTCCGGGGATACCGTGCCCTCTACGATCATATTCTAAATGTGTCCATTGCAGATCTAAAGAAAAATTATGAAAAATTAGATGTAGAATTTGACCTATGGAAAAAAGAAAGCGATGCCCAGCCTTACATTCCGGATATGGTGGAGAAGATGAAGGCAGACGGTCTTGCCTATATGAGTGAGGGTGCGCTGGTGGTGGACGTCACAGAGGAAGGCGATAAAAAAGAGCTTCCTCCATGTATTATCCTGAAATCCAACGGAGCTTCTTTGTATTCCACCACAGATCTGGCGACTATCGTGGAGCGGGAGAAGCTGTTCGCGCCAGATGAGATCATTTATCTGGCGGATAAACGTCAGACCATGCATTTTACCCAGGTGTTCCGTGTGGCGAAGAAGGCAGGGCTCACTGGTGATGACACAAAGCTTGCGTTTATCGGTTTTGGTACGATGAATGGAAAGGATGGAAAACCTTTTAAGACGAGAGACGGCGGGGTTCTGCGATTGGAAACACTGCGGGAGGATACGAGTGCAGAAGTGTATAAAAAAATCCAGGAAAACCGTGATTATGAGGAGGCAGAGGCGAGGGACATCGCAGAAAAAGTCGGCCTTGCGGCGATCAAATATGGTGATCTGTCCAATCAGGCGTCCAAGGATTATATATTTGACATGGAGCGTTTTACCTCCTTTGAGGGAAATACGGGCCCGTATATTCTTTATACCATCGTCCGCATCAAATCGCTGCTTGCCAAGTATGAACAGGCCGGGGGGACGGTATCTCCCGCAGGTGAATCAGAGAAACTTCTGGCGCCGGTTCAGAACAGCGAGACCGGCTTATATCTGACACTGTGCAAATTTGCAGACACGATGGAAGCTGCCTACAGTGAGAGGGCGCCTCATAAGATCTGTCAGTTTGTCTATGAATTGAGTGAGAGCTTTAACCGCTTTTATCATGAAACTAAGATTCTGGCCAATGAAGATGAGGATAGGAAGGCTTCCTATATCCAGCTGCTTGTGCTGGTGAAAAATGTACTGGAACAGTGTATTGAACTGCTTGGCTTCAGCGCACCGGACCGGATGTAGCCTGGCAGCCAAGTATTAATAAGATGGAAGAAATGGGGGAATAGGATGTATCGAGACGTGTCAAGACTGATCATGTATGGAAATATTAGCAGGGATTCTGTTCTGATGAAGCTGAGCGGGATCTTTAAGAAGATCTCAGAGGACAGTGAGATTTCTGCTGGCAGGGAAGCTTACGTGAGGGAGATGTATGACCAGGTGTACAGGCTTTTGGATATCGCCACCAGATACGGTTTCGATAACAACTTGTGGCAGTGTTATATCGCCTATCTGCTCGCTGTCAATGAGAATCCCTTTAGTGTGATCTGCGAGAAAGTGGGAGTGGATCATGAAAAGGTAGATACTGCCAGTGTGAATCGGATTGTGAAGCAGGATATGCAGTATTTTTACCATTTGTTCCATTATGACTTTACAGAGGTGGAGAAACTTTTGGAGGTAGAGTGCTTTTCTATTCTGACCAATTACCATTCGATGGCGAAGGATGAAAATACCTACAATAAAAGTGTCAGCGAGAAAGTGAAAGAGCTGGCGAGGGAGCTTTCCGAAGCTCCAGATGGGGATGGATTTTTCCAGGTTCTGACGGATTTTTATAAAAAATATGGCGTAGGTAAATTTGGATTAAACAAAGCGTTCCGGGTGAAGCACGAAGAGTCTGGCGAGATGGTGCTGGCGCCCATCACCCATACCAGTGAGGTGACATTGTCTCATCTAGTGGGGTATGAGATTCAGAAACAGAAGCTGATAGATAACACAGAGGCGTTTGTGGAGGGGAGAAAGGCGAATAACTGTCTGCTGTTCGGTGACAGCGGCACCGGAAAGTCCACCTGTATCAAGGCGGTCCTCAACCAGTATTATGACCGGGGTCTCCGGCTGATCGAAATCTATAAGCATCAGCTTCAGGATCTCTCCGGCATTATCGAACAGGTGAAGAACCGAAACTATAAATTTATCATATATATGGATGATCTCTCTTTTGAAGAGTTTGAGATCGAATACAAATACCTGAAGGCAGTGATCGAGGGCGGGATGGAGGTGCGTCCGGACAACGTGCTGATCTATGCCACCTCAAACCGCCGGCATCTGATCCGTGAGACCTGGAGTGACCGTTCGGATATGTCCAGGGATGAGCTCCATCACTCGGATACGATGCAGGAAAAGTTATCCCTGGCAGCCCGCTTTGGCGTAACCATCAATTTTTCCAGTCCGTCGAAAAAGGAGTTTGAGGAGATTGTTCTTGGACTGGCAGCGGAACATCCGGATATAAGCCTTACCAATGAGGAACTGCTGATGAAGGCTAATGCCTGGAGCGTGAGAAACGGCGGCTATTCCGGAAGAGTGGCTGAGCAGTTTATCACCTATTTAAAATCCGTAAAAGCTTAGAAAGGAAAATTCAAATGTTCGAGAAATTTTTCCCGGATGAGTCGGTATCATCCACCTACGATATTGATTTTCAGAGTTTGTACGAGGAAGGCTACCGTGGAATCCTGTTTGATATTGACAATACACTGGTGGAACATGGAAAAGGCGCCAGCGAACAGGCGCTGGATCTGTTTCACCGGCTTAAGGAGATGGGATTTCAGTGCTGCCTGATCTCCAACAATAAAAAACAGCGGGTCAGCAGTTTTAACGAAAAAATTGGCGCCCATATGATCTTTAACGCCCATAAGCCCAGAAGGAAAGGCTATCGTGAGGCTATGGAAATGATGGGGACGAATAAAAAAAACACGCTTTTTGTGGGTGATCAGCTCTTTACGGATATATGGGGGGCAAAACGCATTGGGATACGGAATATCCTGGTGAAACCCATCAATAAAAACGAAGAGATCCAGATCGTTTTGAAACGGTATCTGGAAAAAATCATTTTAAAAGAATATCGGCAGAAAAAGAAGGACAGAAAAAATGAAAAGAATGGAAAAAATATTACTTGCTAAGAAGCTGGACGGTATACTGGTCAGTTCACCGGCAAATATGAGAAGTTCTGCCGGGTTCCAGGGTGAGGGGATTGTTTTTGTTTCTGAGAACAGACCGCTGGTGTTTACGGACTCCCGCTACACCATCGCGGCAAAGGAGGAATGTCCGGAAGCGGATGTGATCCAATATAGAAAAAATATATATGAAAACTGGCTTACGGAGCTGCTGGAACGCCTGGGCAGAGAGGCAGTGGCAGGGATGTCCATCGGATTTGAAGATGAGACCATGACGGTTCAGACTTATCAGACGATACTTGCACTTTTAAAAAAGCATGATCTGGAAAATATGACTCTGGTGCCTCTCCACAAAGGACTGGACCAGCTCCGGCAGGTGAAGACGGAACTGGAACTTTTGGATATAGAGAAAGCAGAACAGATCGGAGACAGGGCATTTACCCGGATCGTTGAGAAGATCAAGGAGAGTCGGAGCCGGGGAGAGGCCCTTACAGAAAAACAGGTGGCGGCATATCTGGAATTTTACATGAAAGAAATGGGTGCAGAGGGCACCAGCTTTGATACCATCGCCGCCAGCGGGATACATTCATCCATGCCCCATGCCATACCTACTGACAAAGTTCTGGAAGAAGGGGACTTTCTGACGATGGATTTTGGCTGCCGGGTAAACGGATACTGTTCCGACATGACCCGCACGGTGGTGATCGGTGAGGCCAGGGAACGACAGAAAGAAATCTATGATGTGGTGCTGCGGGCGCAGACAGCGGCGATCCAGGCGGTAAAGCCGGGAATAAAGGGCTGTGAGGTGGACGCGGTGGCGCGGGATATCATCCGGGAGGCGGGCTATGGGGACTGTTTTGGCCACAGTCTGGGCCACAGTGTGGGACTGGTGATCCATGAGACACCCTGTTTTTCACCAAAAGATGAAACGGTTCTGGAGCCGGGGATGGTCATTACCGTGGAACCGGGGATCTATGTGGAAGGCTTTGGGGGCGTGAGGATCGAGGATGTGGTGGCAGTCACAGAGGACGGCTGTCGGAATCTGACCCATTCTCCCAAGGAATTGATGGAGATTTAGGGCAGCAGGACGGACCCTTAAAAGAAAGAGAGACATATTATAATGATGCGACCAGAAATCTGTATTCCGATCACGGATACAACAAGAGACAGAATCATTCAACGGGCAAAGGAATTTGCGGCCCTGCCAGCGGAGCTGGTGGAATGGAGGGTGGATTTTTTTGCCGGATATGAAAAGGAAATAATCAGCGTTGTAAGAGAACTACGGGAGATCCTCCGGGAGAAAAAACTTATTTTCACTTTGAGGACGGTTCAGGAGGGTGGAGAGGAAAATGGGAACCGTTTTAACTATGCTGCTCTGCTAAGTGATGTGGCGGCAAGCGGTCTTGCGGAATATGTGGATGTGGAGATCCGTAGGGATCCAGACACAGTACAGACCGTGATCCGGGCGGCACAACAGAGCGGTACCAGGATCATCGGATCTTTTCATGATTTCACGCTGACTCCTTCGGAAGAAGAGATCGTACATATTCTGGAGGAAGCGAAAGAATGCGGTGCAGACATGGGGAAAGTGGCATGCATGCCTTCTACTGATGTAGAAAAAGGGCAGACGGATGTGGCGCGCCTGCTGGCTGCAACAGAGCAGATGAAGGAGAAACATCCAGATTTTCCGCTTATCACCATGTGCATGGGAGAGGCGGGAAAGATGACGAGATTGTATGGGGGACTGTATGGTTCTGTGGTTTCATTCGGATGCGTGGGCAGGGCCTCCGCGCCGGGACAGATCGAGTTGTCAGAGATGAAGGAAGTATTTGACAAACTATATTCTGGCAAACGGCATATTGCCCTTATCGGTTTTATGGGAGTGGGGAAATCCACGGTCTCCAGGGCCCTTCATCGTCTTAGCGGCAGGCCGGAGATCGATACCGATCAGAGGATAGTGAAACAGCAGGGCTGCCCCATCTCCCAGATATTTGAGGAAAAGGGCGAAACGTATTTCCGGCAGCTGGAAACAGATCTTATTGATGAACTGGCGGCGTCGGAGCCGGGGATCATTTCCTGCGGAGGCGGTATGGCGCTCCGGGATATCAATGTGAAAAAGCTGCGTGCTATCGGCGAGATCGTACTTTTGACGGCAGAGCCAGAGACGATCTATGAGCGGGTGAAGAACAGCAAAGACCGCCCTCTTCTCAATGGAAATATGAATGTGCCTTATATCCGGGGGCTTATGGAAAAGCGCCGGCCATTTTATGAGAAGGCGGCTACAGTCACAGTTTCTACCGATGGAAAGGGTGCGGAAGAAATCGCCAGGGAGATTTTGTCTGCCGTTTCTTGAAGCACTGCCGTGGCATGTCATATTTGATGGTTATAAGCTTGAGATAATGTGGCGCCATCGGGCTAGCTCAACGGTGCGAATTTGAACCTGCCGTCGAGCTGGTTGGAAATAAAATGGAAACCAAGAAAATTTCTCTTGAAAAATGTTTCAAAATATAATAGAATAATGTTTAGATGTATTAAATTGTATAGAAGGAAATAAAAAGAGCATTCTGTACGTAAAAAGCAGGAGGAACTGAATATGATTTCAGCAGGAGATTTTAAAAATGGATTGACCATCGAGATAGATGGAACTGTATTTCAGATCATTGAATTTCAGCACGTTAAGCCGGGCAAAGGTGCAGCATTTGTTCGTACTAAGCTCAAAAATGTTGTAGACGGTGGTGTTGTGGAGAAGACCTTCCGTCCGACAGAAAAATATCCCCAGGCCCACATCGACAAAAAAGAGATGCAGTATCTGTACGCAGAGGGTGATATGTATAATTTCATGGATATGGAGACATATGACCAGATCGCGCTTGCAGACGATGCCATCGGTGATGCGATGAAATTTGTGAAAGAAAATGATATGGTGAAGATGGTATCCTACAAAGGAAATATCTTTTCTGTAGAGCCACCGATGTTCGCGGAGCTGGAAGTTACAGAGACCGAGCCTGGTGTGAAGGGTGATACAGCGACAAACGTGACAAAGCCGGCTACCGTAGAGACAGGAGCACAGGTAAATGTTCCTATTTTCGTAAACCAGGGTGATGTGATTCAGATCGATACCCGTACCGGAGAATATTTGAAGAGAATCTGATTCCTGATATCATATGATAATAGGAAAACCATCTGGGACTTTAAAATAATAGAGAATATGAGTTTTTTCAAGAGGGCTGTAAAAAGGCTCTCTTGATTTTGGTTTAAGGGAAAAATCTAAATAACCGTATGAGGTGGTTTTCAAAACCAAATCATAGAGGATAGTATTTTATTTTGGAGGAGATTTCATGGCAGTTAAGATTATCGGAACCGGGAGTTATTTACCGAAGAATGTAGCGGATAATCAGTTTTTATCTACTATTGTGGATACAAATGATGAGTGGATCAGCCAGCGGACAGGAATCAAAGAACGTCATTTGTCCAGTGGAAGCAAGGAGGGAACCTCCTTTATGGCGATCGAGGCAGCCAAAGCGGCTCTTGATAATGCGGGTATGACGCCGGAAGACCTGGATTTGATCATTGTGGCGACGGTGTCGGCTGACACCTACGTTCCCAGCACTTCCTGCCAGGTTCAGGGAGAGATTGGTGCGATCCGGGCCACCTGTTTTGACCTGAATGCCGCCTGCTCCGGCTTTTTGTTTTCGATGAATACGGCAAATGCCTATCTTGAGATGGGGATGGCGAAAACGGCATTGATCATCGGTGCGGAGACACTTTCCCGTGAGGTGGACTGGTCAGACCGCAGCACCTGTATTCTCTTTGGTGACGGTGCCGGTGCTGCTGTGCTAAGGAAAGTGGAGGGCGAAGGCGGCATCCTCGCCAGCGTTACCGGTTCGGATGGAACCCAGGGGGATGTCCTCACCTGTAAGGGCAGAGGGATCCAGAATCCATTTTATAAGAGCAGAAGGAAAAAAGATTATATCCAGATGCAGGGGCAGGCAGTGTTCCGTTTTGCGGTGTCAACCGTCCCCAAATACATCAGGCATATTTTGAAAAAGACGGATCTGGAGCCGGATGATATCAAATACTACATTTTACATCAGGCAAACCGCAGAATCCTGGAGCTGATCGCAAAACGGCTGAAAGTAGATATGGATAAAATCCCGATGAATCTTGACCACTATGGCAATACATCTTCGGCTAGCATACCCATTCTTTTGGATGAGCTCAACCGCAATGGTCTTCTGGAGGAGGGAGATAAGATCGTTCTCTCCGGTTTTGGCGGCGGTCTGACCTGGGGAGCCACGCTGATCGAGTGGTAAAACTGAGATTGTGAATTGGCGCCATTGAGCTAGCTCAACGGCGCCAATTTGAGCCCTGGGCATGTCCCCGGGGTAAACTGATCTGGAAAAAAATTTGGAGGAAAGAGAATGAGAAAGAAAATACTGATACAGGGAGCGATGGAAAGTGAAATCTGCTGGTATCTGGAGCAGGAATGTTTTCAGAAAGCAGAAAAGACCATCCGAAATGGTTTTCTCTTCTATCGGACGGAGCTGGATGGCAGGGAGATTCTATTGCAGTTGACTAAGATGGGAACGGTATATGCTGCCATCGCCACTATGACAGCCATTTATGAATTTCAGCCGGATGTTATCATCAATCAGGGAACCGCCGGAGCACAGGTGGATACGTTAAAAAGCGGAGATCTGGTGATCGGAAGCCAGGCGGTCAACGTACATTCCCTGAAGATGCCAAAGCGGGATTTTGGAGAGGGCATGGCGCCGCAAGAGTGGGTGAAGATGGAAACAGAATATATGGATGCGGACCCGGATCTGGTTCGGAAGTTTGAACAGGGGATCGGAAAGGAGACCCGGAGCGGAAAGGTGGTTACTGGAATTCTTGGGACGGGGGATCTGTTCAGTAAGGAAAAGGACAGGATCCAGTGGCTGCATGAGACTTTTGGTCATCTCAGCGAGGATATGGAAACTTTTGCGGTGTATAAGGCATGCCAGGAATGCGGCGTACCCTGTGTGGCTCTGCGGGTGATCTCCAACAACGAACTTCTGAATGAGGATTATGACGAGCAGACGTCGCTGGAGCTGCAGAGGGTGATCTGGGAGACAATAAAATCTGGAATTCTCAATATTTTGTGAATAGAAATGGTCAGTAAAATGATATGGAATCATCATTGTACTTTTCCCAAATACACGGTATAATGGGACTATAATGAATTTGGAGGTAAAAGACAGAGTGAGAGATATTTTATGCTATACGAGAAAACCAATTGATGAGTTTTATTATGATCCCAAACTGGCTTACAGTATGCACCTTGCACTGGGAGAAGAGGGGGGATTTCATGCCCTCAATCACAATTCGGGCGTGCTCTTTGCCAAGGCGACGGAAAATGAAGATGGTTCCCTGAATGCAAAAAGTATACGCCATCCTTATCTGTTTGTGATGAAGGATGGTACATATGGAGTAGTGGCTGTGCGGGTAGACGGTGACGGCGGTGAGGATACGGAGAGTATCGGTAAAGTCATATTTTTTACAAGTCACGATCTGCTGGAGTACAGTGAAGAAGGATTTCTGTCTCTGTGTGAGGGCGCGGTGGACCGGGTGGTGTGCCATTATGATCCCGGAAAAGAAAGGTATGAATTGTGCTGGTGCCAGTCGGACCGGCAGTGGTACAGGGCAGAGCTGCAGGGCATAGAATGCACAGACCAGAAGATCACTGGTGTGAGGGTGGATGAGCTGGTTCTGCCGGCGGTGGAGACGGAGATCGAGGGGGCGGTGGCAGGAAATGTCATTTCCATACCGGATGAGGCGGCAGAGCGATTGGTACAGAAACTGCAGCCCCCCAGACATATAAAGACGGAAGTACCAGAAGAAGTTCAGGTGTCCAGCCGGGAGCAGCTGGAGATGGTCTGGGCGAGGGCGCTGTACAGCGACGGGACAGAAGCGTCAAAGCGGGTGGACTGGAATATGGATACCATCGACTGGAGCCGTCCGGGAGTTTACGAGGCAGAGGGGAAACTTCATCAGGATCATTTTCCGTTCCCTATGGCGGAGGACAGGGCGGATCCCTGCATTACATACTGGAACGGTAAATATTATTTTATCGCTACCAATGACGCGGATAAGAACCATACCTTATATGTCAGAGAGGCGGATACCATACCGGGACTGGTGGATGCTAAAGAGCATCTGATCCTGGATTCGGATACTTATGATTATGTGGGGAATCTTTTGTGGGCACCGGAATTTCATGAGATCAAAGGAGAATTGTATATATTCCTGGCGCTTACCCCGGAAGAGTTTTTCTGTGAGGAATCCCATATTATGAAGTTGAAGGAAGGCGGAAATCCTTCCCGTAAGGAGGACTGGTCGGAGCCGAAAAGGGTGGTTCGCAGCGATGGCAGCCAACTGTGCGAAGCAGGAAAGACCATTACGCTGGATATGACATGCTTTTTCTGGGAAGGGGACTATTATGTAGTCTGGTCCCAGAGACAGTTTCTACCAAAGGATCTGGGAGCCTGGCTCTATATTGCTAAATTAAATGCGGATGAGCCCTGGAAGCTTCTCTCGGAACCGGTGCTTCTCTCCAAGCCGGAATACGGATGGGCAAATAACCATACCTTTGTGGATGAGGGACCTTTTGCACTTCCCCAGGAAGAACGTTTGATTCTTACCTTTTCCAGCGCGGCAGTGGACACTTCCTATGTGGTGGGAATTATGACCATTGACAGAGACAAAGATCTGCTGGATCCAAAAAACTGGAAGAAGGGAAATTATCCGATCATGACGTCCCGCAGTGTGGAGGGCGAATTTGGAACAGGACATAATGCCTATGTGGTAGATGAATATGGTGATGTCTGGAATTCCTATCATGCCAGACCGGGGATCCACGGTGAGAGAAGCAGTGGGATCCGCAGGGTTCATTTTGATATCGATGGTCTGCCGGTACTGGATCTGGTGGAGAGCCGGGACGTATCCGAAGAGTTGAGCCGGGTAAGGACAAAAGTCGTAGTGAGATAGCCTGGCTCGGCCACGGAATGGAGAGGAAAAGCAGCGGGAACAGAGAGGAGGAAATACAGTAATGAAAGAAGCAGCAGGCGGCAGAAAGAAACAGGCGGTGAATCCATATCTTCCATCCTGGGAGTATATCCCGGATGGAGAACCCTATGTCTTTGACGGAAGGGTGTATGTGTATGGTTCCCACGATTATTATAACGGGCATGTATTCTGCCTGGGCGATTATGTGTGCTGGTCGGCGCCGGTGGAAGATCTGGGGGACTGGAGATACGAGGGAGTGATCTACCCCAAGACAGAGGATCCGCTGAACAAAGAGGGAAAGATGTGTCTCTATGCGCCAGATGTGACAGTGGGACCGGACGGAAGATATTATTTATACTATGTGTTGGATCATGTGTCTGTAGTGTCCGTGGCAGTCTGTGATACGCCGGCAGGGCAGTATCAGTTTTATGGATATGTACATTATGAAGATGGCACAAGGCTGGGAGACAGGGAGGGGGACGAACCTCAGTTTGATCCTGGTGTACTCACCGAGGGGGAACGCACCTATCTTTATACCGGTTTTTGCGGCAGGGGTGATAAGTCCCGTACCGGGGCTATGGCGACGGTTCTTGACCGGGATATGCTTACGATCATCGAAGATCCGGTAAGGGTGGCTCCTGGATGTGAGTATTCGGAGGGCAGCAGTTTTGAAGGACATGAGTTCTTTGAGGCATCCTCCATGCGCAAGATCGGTGACACCTATTATTTTATTTATTCTTCCGTTGTGATGCATGAGCTCTGTTATGCGGTGAGCCAGGATCCATGCAAGGGATTTACTTATGGAGGGGTGATCGTCAGCAACTGTGACCTGAATCTGGAGGAGGGGAAGCCGGCTTCCCTGCCTATGGCCTATGGCGCCAACAATCACGGAAGCATTGTGGAGATTGGTGGAAAATGGTACATATTTTACCACCGCCATACCAATGGCTGCTGGTACAGCAGACAGGGCTGCGCCGAGGAGATCCACATTCTGCCGGACGGAAGCATTCCCCAGGTGGAGATTACGTCCTGCGGCCTGAACGGCGGTCCCTTGTCGGATGAAGGAGAATATCCGGCTTACATAGCCTGCCACTTGTTTACGGATAAGCCTTCTGTCTATGTGGGGGGAGATGAATTTCCGAAAATCATGCAGGATGGAAGGGATGGCGATGAAGAGCCGGGATATATCGCCAATATGCAGGACTCTGCCACCGCGGGATTCAAATATTTTTCCTGTGAAAATGTAACGGGAGTCCGGATCAAAGTCCGCGGCTACGCCGACGGCGTATTTGAAGTTAAGACAAAATGGGATGGAGAAGCGCTGGCGGCCATACCGGTTCAGTACACGAATGTGTGGGAAGAGTATTCTGTAAAAGCACGGATTCCGGATGGGACCCAGGCGGTCTATCTCACTTACCGGGGAGGCGGCACGGCAAGTCTGCTGTCCTTTGAGCTGCTGCATGAGTGACGAAACAGAGTCCAAAGCAGTGCTGACTGCTGCCATCTGATTTGAAATAAAAAGGGTATCCCAAAAGTCAGATCATGACTTAAAGGATACCCTCTTAGTTTAATGGCGTCGTTTCGCTATATCTGGACCGGCATATTTTCTGCCGTCACCGGATTGTTAAAGTTCTGACAGAATATTCAGCAGTGAGCGGTGTACCGCCTGAAGTTCCTCGGAGACGGAACCAAGCTGATCCGCGTCGATCTCTTCCAGTTGGTCTTTGCCCCGGAGAAGTTCAACCATTTCGGAGGCGTATTTGGCAATCGGATCCAGACCGAGATTACCTGCAACTCCTTTTAATGTGTGTGCGCTTTTGAATGCTTCTTCTACATTTTTTTCTGCCAGATATTTCTCAATATTAGCGGCGCTTTCGTCATTTTGATATTTGGCCAAAAATTTGAGGTACAGATCCTCTTTGCCCATAAAACGTTTGATGGCAGTGTCTACATCGACACCTGCGTCTTTTAATTTGTCGAAAAATAGTGTATCCATTTCATCCCCCTGCTAAAGTTATTCGCCGGGAGCAATTGCGTATTGCCTCCGACTGTGTAAATTTAAATTTATTATACAGGATTTTTGTGGGATTGTCTAACTATTTTTTCGATTCCTGATGATCCACAGTCTGTTGAAAAGAAATGCCCGGGAATGGCAATATATAACACCTTTTAGGAGGGAATTACAATCGGATATTTGTTGACATTTCTAACAATCTATGATATCCTCTAGTTTAAAGAATATTAAAAAATAAAATAAGTTGTACAGGAGTAAAAATGGATATAGAACGGATTTTAATAGTAGATGACGAAGAAGTAAACCGAACCATATTGGAGGTAATGTTCCGGTCCAGCTTTAACATTGTGGAGGCGACCAATGGCCAGGAGGCGATTGACAGGCTGGAGGAAGATCCGGGTTTTGTGCTGGTTTTACTGGATATCGTGATGCCGGTAAAGGATGGATTCGATGTGCTGGAGTATATGAAGGAGAAGGGGCTGATCGAACAGCTTCCGGTTATTCTGATCACTAGTGAGACCATCCGGGACAGCGAGGACAGAGCATATGCCTATGGCATTGCGGATGTGATACATAAACCATTTTATCCGGATATCGTCAAAAGAAGAGCACAGAACATCATTGACCTCTATCAGCATAAGGCGAATATGGAGAGAAAGCTGAAAGAGCAGGAAGAGGCGATTCTGGCGAAAGAGAAGAAGATTCAGGAAAATAACGAATTTTTGATCAGCGCCCTCAGCTCAGTAGTGGAATTCAGAAGTTCCGAGACGGGAGAACATATCCGCCGGATCAAGTACTTCACAAGAATTCTGTTGAAGTATCTTGCGAAGTATTTTCCTAAATATGGGATTACCGAGACGCAGATCAATGAGATTGCCAGAGCATCTGCACTTCATGATATTGGAAAGATTGGAATACCAGATTCCATTCTGTTAAAACCAGGAAAGTTAACGGAAGAAGAATTTGAGACGATGAAGACTCATACGACCATTGGCTGTGATATGCTGAAGAAGTTCAAGAAGGAAGAGGACAATGAGTTCTATCGTTACTGTTACGACATCTGCCGTTATCATCATGAGAGATGGGATGGCAATGGATACCCGGATCATTTGGCGGGAGATGAGATTCCGATCTGGGCGCAGGTGGTATCCATTGTAGATGTGTATGACGCACTGATCAGTGAGAGGGTATATAAGGCTGCATTCCCTCATACCGTTGCCTATGAGATGATCCAGAACGGTGAGTGCGGACAGTTTTCTCCGGATATTCTGGAATGTTTTGAACTTGCGAATGAAGACTTCTTTGATATGGTGGATGTAAATCGTATATTTAGTTTTATGTAAATGGAACAGACGGCGGAGTAGAAGGAAACTGCTGCTTTTTACGCTGTCTTTCTATGTGTGGAGGAAGATATGGATCAGGTTGGAGCACTGCCTGTTGAGAACGCTTTGGAAATGATCCTTATGTTTAGCCAGGAAGGTATCATTACATATGCGAATGCTGCTGCGAAAGAGGAACTGGAATATGGAGATGAGTTGTGCGGCAGTCACATTAGCAGCATTTTTCCCAATGAGTTTCAACAGATTGAGGATGGATTTTCAACAGAATACCGCTTTGGCAGTCAGATACAGAATGTGGTCGCCTATCGAAAAAATCTAACTTGCTTTCCGGCAGAGGCACGAATGCTATGGGATGAAGAAAGATCCCAGTATGTGTGTATGGCAAATGATATCCTGGAAAAAGAATTTTTGAATCAGGAGATGGAACGGGTAAAGCAGGAAGCAGAACAGGCACTCAAGGTAAGGTCTGAATTTGTAGCCAATGTGACACATGAACTCAGAACTCCCGTCAATGGAATTCTGGGAAATGTTATGGATCTGACCGAGAAGGAAGAGGATGAAAGAAAACGGAAAGCCCTGCGGCTGATCGAGCGCTGCTGCGGAGATATGAACCGGCTCATCAATAATATTTTGGATTTTTCCAAGCTGGAAGCCGGAAAGTTTGTATTGGAAAACCGTAGGTTTCATTTTCGTAATATGATTGACTATGTACGCGGTAATCATCAGAACAGGATGACAGAAAAAGGACTGGAATTTTTTGTGACGGTCTCACCGAAGATACCAGAGTATATCATAGGAGATGAACTGAAGATTGTTCAGATCCTGAACAATCTGTTATCAAATGCCCAGAAATTCACTCATGTAGGCAGCGTTTCCGTTGAGATCATTGAAACCGCCCAGGTGCAAAATTCCATCGAACTGTATTTCCTAGTGATGGATACCGGTATTGGTATAAAAAAAGAAGATTATGATAAATTGTTCCAGAGTTTTTCACAGGTGGATGCCTCGATCACAAGAAAATACGGAGGCACTGGGCTGGGATTGAATATTACCAGGCAGTTTGTGGAGATGATGGGAGGCAGTATCAGCGTAGAAAGTGAAGTGAATAAGGGAACGACTTTTACCTTTTCGATCTGGGTTACCATCGATGAGGATAAGGATTCCGATCCGATTGCACCAGAATCCCATCTGGGCCGGAAAGCTGGAGAGCTTCCGGACACTGTTCTGGAATTGAAAGAGAAGAAAGAAAGCCAGGTAGAAGGTTTTCGTATATATGGTTCGCCGGAGAACAAAGATATTTTAGGTAAAACTTTATCCAAACTGATCCTCTGTATCGAGATGGAAAACTGGGAGAAGGCAGAGGACTTTATGGAGACCATAAGACAGCTGACAGAAGAGGCTCCCAGAGAGGTAACGAGGGGAGTGCTGCGGCTGAAGATGGCTGTTCAAAAGGCGAATTACGAAAAAGCAATCAAGGGACTGGAAGAATTAAAAGCATGCGTTGAACATGAGACGGAAGAAGGAAATTGATTTGATGGATTTTGAGCAAAATGAGATTTGTGGATCTGTAATTTTGATTGTAGACGATGTGGAAACCAACAGGGTGATTTTGGAAGAAATAATAAAAGACATGGGTTGTGTTCCGGTTTCGGCAGAAAATGGTGTTCAGGCATTGGAGCAGTTAGAACGCGGCAGTCCGGATCTGGTATTGACAGATGTTTCCATGCCTGAGATGGGTGGACATGAATTATGCCGGATCTTAAAGGAGAATGCGAAGACAAGAGAAATTCCTGTCATTTTTATCTCCGCCTTTGGTGAGACTGAGGATGTGATCAAAGGGTTTTCCCTGGGAGGAAATGATTATATTGTCAAACCGTTTATCCCAGAAGTCGTTCAGGCGAGAGTAAAGTTACACCTTTCTCTCCATGCGGCGACGCTTAAGGTCAGCGAAAATAACAGGCGTCTCCAGAAATCGGTTCAGGAACAGGTGAAACAGATTGAACAGGAGCGGAAAAATGTACTGTATGCGCTGGTTGGCGTGGCGGCAGAAAATTCTTTTTATAGTCTCGAACATATCGAGAGGCTACAGAAAAACTGCAGGATTCTGGCACAAAGTATGCAGTTTTCACCTTTGTTTACAGACCGGATTTCGGATACATATATAGATACCATTGAAGTTGCAGCGCCCCTTTGTGATATTGGAAACATCGGAATTCCGAGATCTGTTCTGCACAAAGAAACGGAGCTCTCTGAGGAAGAGAGAGTACTGGTTCAGAGTCACACACAGATCGGGGCTAAGCTTTTGAAAGACTTGTATGTGACAAGTGATTTTAATGATTTTATCCAGATTTCTATTGATGTGGCGAATTATCATCATGAAAATTGGGATGGAAGCGGGTATCCGTCACAGCTAAAAGAAGAGGAAATCCCTCTGGCAGCACAGATCGTATCCATTGTTGATGTGTATTGTGCCCTTACAGAGAGAAGATCGTACCGCAAAGAGTACAGCAAAGAGGAGGCTTTGCAGATCATGAGCCAGGAATCTGGTAAAAAATTCCATCCGGAGATATTTAAAATCTTTCATAAAATAGCACGTCAGCTTTGTTAGAAAAAGACGTAAAAAATTTTGTTGTTAAGGAGTAAGAGCAGTGATTACGGACAATGAGTTTTTGAGAATAGTTTCTTTTTTAAAACAGCGGTATGGCATTGACATGAGCCAGAAAAAGGTTATAATGAATGGCAGGCTGGAAAATTATTTAAAATCGGGTGGGTGGAGTTCTTTTGACGAGTATATGAATGATGTGGAAAAAGATGCATCCGGTGAATTAGAGAAGACTCTGGTGAATTTTCTGACAACGAATCATACTTATTTCATGAGGGAGTTCGGACATTTTGAATTTTTTAAAAGTGTCGTACTTCCGTGGATCAAGAAAAAAGAAGAACATTCTAAGGATATGCGTATTTGGTGTGGTGCTTCTTCTACGGGAGAAGAGCCTTATATGATCGCTATGGTGGTCAATGATTTCCTGGGACTGGAGCATAAAAACTGGGATGCCAGGATTCTGGCTACTGATATATCAACGCAGGCATTGAGCCATGCGATTGCTGGAGTTTATGAGGATGAACATCTGAAAAGTGTACCGGCAAACTGGAAACGGCATTTTTTTAATCACTTGAAAGATGGCAGCTATGCTGCAACAGATGAGTTGAAAAAAGAAGTGATTTTTAGAAAATTTAACTTGATGGACCCTTTCCCATTCCGGAAGAAAATGCACACGATATTTTTGCGTAATGTGATGATATATTTTGACGAAGCCACGAAGCGGGAGCTGGTGCAAAAGGTATATGATTCACTAGAGCCGGGAGGGTATTTATTTGTCGGTATGACTGAGACGCTGGATCGGAGCAGCACTCCCTTTCAGTTGGTACAGCCTTCAATATTTAAAAAATAGGAAAGAAGGGTAAAAGCTATGCGTCCAATTAAAGTTTTAGTGGTGGAAGATTCCATGGTTTTCAGGGAGCTGCTAGTACAGAGTTTAAGTAAAGATCCGGGCATACAGGTAGTAGGTACGGCAAAAGATCCTTTTGAAGCAAGGGATGCCATATTGGAATATAAGCCGGATGTTATGACTCTTGACGTGGAACTTCCTCGAATGAGTGGAATTGAATTTCTGAGAAAATTGATACCACAATATCCTCTTCCAGTGGTAGTTATTAGTTCTCTTTCCGATAAGGTATTTGATGCAATGAACGCTGGAGCAGTGGATTTTGTGGCGAAGCCGTCCTATACAGACAGGAAACAGCTGGAAAATTTTGTTCACAATGAACTGCTGGTGAAGATCAAAATTGCTTCCACTGCTAAGATCAGTAAGATCAAAAGGAAAGTTGCGCAGGAAGTTCAGCAGAATTTTGTATCGAAAGGAAAAAATCTGATCATTGCAATCGGTGCTTCTACAGGCGGCACAGAGGCGATCTGTTCTGTGATGAAAGATTATGGCGCGGATCTTCCTGGTATCGTTGTCGTACAGCATATGCCCCCCGGATTTACGGAGATGTATGCGAAAAGACTGGATAACCAGTGCCGGGTCAGGGTAAAAGAAGCCCGTACCGGGGACAGGGTCCTGCCAGGAACAGTGTTGATCGCTCCGGGAGGCGACAAACATATGCGGGTTGTAAATGTAGGCGGAAACTATCAGGTGGAAGTGGTTGCAGGACCAAAAGTAAATGGTCACTGTCCGTCAGTAGACGTGTTGTTTGAGTCGGTAGCGAGAGTGGCAGGAAAGGATGCTCTGGGTATCATTCTGACCGGAATGGGTGGAGATGGTGCGAAGGGCCTGCTTGCCATGAGACAGGCGGGAGCCAGGACCATCGGTCAGGATGAATCTACATGTGTCGTATATGGTATGCCGAAAGTGGCATATGATCTTGGCGCCGTAGAGTATCAGGATAAATTATCAGATATCGCAAAAAGAACATATTCTGTTTTAAACAGGATGTAAAGACGTGCGCGAATGGAGGAAAAAATTATGAAGATTTTATTGGCAGAGGACGATTACGCAACCAGGAAGTTTATGGTGAGTTTCCTGTCCCAATACGGAGAATGTGATGTGACCGTAGACGGAATGGAGGCGGTGGATGCCTTTTTGATGGCTCTGGAAGACGAAGAGCCCTATGATCTGGTATGCCTGGATATTATGATGCCAGTTATGGATGGATATCAGGCATTGATGGGGATCCGGAATCTGGAGAAACAGAAAAATATTCCGAAGGAAAATGAAGTTAAGGTGATTATGACCACCGCATTGAATGAGGAGCAGAATGTTAAAATGGCATTCGATCTGGGATGTACCATTTATTCTGGTAAACCAATTGATCAGACCAGGTTTGAGCAAGCATTAAAAAAGCTGAATCTGATATAATAAACACAAGAATCTAAGGGAAAGGAGAAGGATATGGCTGAAGAATTTAACTTAGAAGGAATGCTTGATACGTATCTGTTCGAAAACGAGCAGCTGCTGGAGCAGCTTCAGGAGATTGTTCTGGATCAGAAAGATGCGGAATGTTTTGATGAAGATAGTATCAATGAGATATTTCGAACAATGCATACGATCAAAGGTTCTTCTGGAATAATGATGTTCGACAATGTCACAGCCATCTCACATAAGCTGGAGGATGTTTTTTATTACCTGAGAGAATCTCATCCCGAAAATGTCGTTCATGCCGATCTGGTAGAGCATGTACTTCAAGTGGCAGATTTTATTACTGCTGAAATGGAAAAGATACAGGAAGGCAGCCCGGCGGATGGAGACCCTGCTGCTATCATCGCTGAGTTAGACAGCTTTTTGGAGAATATTAAAAATGGTGCAGTAGAAGAAGGGAAAGAGCTCCCGGAAGAGAATGTGAGCGAAGAGCCCAAACATTTTTATATCGCACCAGTGGCAAACAGTGCCAGCCGTTTTTATAAGATTTACATAAACTTTTTTCCAGAGACAGAGATGGCAAATGTTCATGCCTACAAAACGGTATATTCGCTGAAGGAGATCGCGGAGGATCTGTTGTATGAACCGGAAGATCTGATCACCGATGCCAGCAGTATCGATGCGATTATGGAGGATGGATTCCGAATTCTGCTTCAGGCGCAGTGTTCTGAGGAAGAACTGAGGGAGATCATTAAAGTTGGCTATGACATTGAGAAAGTGGATATCTATGAATGCAAAGCCGAAGAATTTTTACAGGGCTTTGATTTTGGTGAACACCCAGTAGTTGGAATCGACCTGGAATCCAGCGCTGAAGAGATTGAAGCAAAAGCGATGAAGGCGGAAGAGGCTGAGGAAAAGAAAGAACCATCAAAGCCTAAGATGGCGCCAGGAGATTTTGTCATTAAGTCCAAGGAGCCAGGTAAACATAAAAAACTGGCAAAGGATAAGCAAAGAGGAGAAAAGGCTTCTTTCATCAGTGTAAATGTGAAGAAGATGGATCAGCTTATGGATTTGATCGGAGAGTTGGTGATTTCAGAGTCTGTTGTTCTGCAGAACCAGGATTTAAAGGTGCCGGGATTGAATCTTACCAACTTTAACAAAGCGGCAGCACAGATGGCGAAGATTTCCACAGACCTGCAGAATGTGATCATGTCCATGCGAATGGTGCCTCTTACCAATGTATTCCAGAAAATGAACCGGATCGTCTTTGATGTTTCCAGGAAACTTGGAAAAGATGTTGAGTTTGTGATGGTCGGCGAGCATACAGAAGTGGATAAAAATATCATTGAAAATATTTCGGATCCGCTGATGCATCTGGTCAGAAATGCTGTGGATCATGGAATAGAGAGCGATGAAGAACGTGCTGACAGCGGCAAGCCTGACCGCGGAAAGATCACCTTGTCAGCCAGAACAGAAGCTGGTAAGGTCTGGATCAGTGTGGAAGACAACGGAAAAGGTCTTGACCGGGAAAAGATTTTGGAAAAGGCGAGGAAACAGGAACTTTTAGATCCATCCAAGCCGGATTCCGCTTATGAAGATAAAGATGTCTTTCAGTTTATTACCCTCCCTGGTTTTTCAACCAACGAACAGGTGACAGAATACTCAGGCAGGGGTGTGGGAATGGATGTTGTTGTTCAGAACATCCAGTCCATTGGTGGAACCCTGGATATTGAAAGTAATCTGGGAATGGGTACCACTATGACACTGAAAATTCCTTTGACTCTGGCGATCATTGATGGAATCGTAATGGAGACAGGAAATTCCTCTTTTGTGGTGGAAACAGGTGTTATAAAGGAATTTGTCAGTGTGACAGAGGATATGATGATTCATGAGCCTACTGGTGAAGAATACATCATGATTCGAGGAGAGTGTTTCCCTGTACTTCGACTTGGAGACTGGTACGGATTGGAAGAGTACCACAAGAATGTGGAAGAGGGAATGATGTTGATTTTTGAGGTAGAGGGAAAGACCATTTGTCTGCTTGTGGACCGACTTATTGGAAAACAGGAGATCGTAGTAAAACCAATTCCTTCTTACATCAAAAAAGTAAAAGGAATTTCCGGCTGTACCCAGTTAGGAGACGGAAGTATCGCTCTTATTCTGGACCCAGTAGGATTAATAGAATAACAGATAGAAAGGAATGGTGCTAATCATGGATGAAACAAAAGATCTCACCAGCGAGCACGACGCACAAAAAGGCAAGTACATGACCTTTAAATCTGGAAATGAATATTTTGGATTGAAAATTCAGTATGTTAATGAGATTATTGGTTTTCAGGCAATCACAGCAATACCGGAGACAGAGGATTATATTAAAGGTCTGATTAATTTAAGAGGAAAAATTCTTCCTGTGATTGATGTGCGGCTTCGGTTTAAACAGGATCCCTTTGAGTATAATGACAGAACCTGCATTATTGTCATTAATGTCAAGGATACAGTAGTTGGATTGATCGTCGAAAAAATTGCAGAGGTTGTGGAGATTCCAGATGAGAATATTTTGCCTCCACCTTCGATTGGACGTATGGATAAGGCTCAGAACCAGTATGTTTATGGTATTGGAAGAGTTGGCGATTCTGTAAAGCTGCTGCTTGATCCGGATAAGCTTTTAAACGACGAAGATTTGTCACTTATTGAAGAGGTCAATGACATGAGTGAAGAAGAAAGAGAGGTATAATGATGAAGAATATGAAAATTAGAACAAAATTATTAATTGGATTTTTGCTTCCTGTATTACTGATGATATTAAACGTATTCATGGAAAATACTGCTATGAGAAGACTCAAACAGGCAGAGGATACAGAAGCATACATAGAAAATTATTTAATATTTTCTGCTGCACTTATTATTGTTTCCATTCTTATTATTGTAGTATATGCTTATTTTATCATCCGGACCATCCGGGTGTCTGTTGGTCAGCTCTCTACTGCAGCAAAAGACATTGCTTTGGGAAAAGTTGATATTAAGCTCGTAAAACATAATAACGATGAATTTGGTGGATTGGTAGATGAATATACAAAAGTAATTGAAAATATCAAGTATCAGGCGGACATTGCAGAAGAAGTTGCGAACGGAAATCTGACCGTGCAGGTAACGCCAAAATCAGTTGATGATCTTTTAGGGAATTCCCTGAAAAAACTGGTAGAAGATAACCAGCATGCAATGAGCAACATCAACGATGCAGCTGCCCAGGTAACTGTTGGTGCATCTCAGGTAGCGGATGCCAGCCAGTCTCTGGCGCAGGGGTCTACCGAGCAGGCAAGTGCGATTCAGCAGATCACAGCTTCCATTGATGAAATCGCAGATAAGACAAGACAGAACGCAGAGCAGGCAAATTCTGCTACTGAATTAGTGGTTCAGGCGATCTCCGATGTGAAGATGGGAAATAAGCAGATGCAGGATATGATGGAAGCCATGAAAGATATCAATAAGTCTTCCGAGAGCATTTCTAAGATCATAAAGGTAATCGATGACATTGCATTCCAGACCAATATTCTTGCATTGAACGCAGCAGTTGAGGCAGCAAGAGCTGGTGAAGCAGGAAAAGGTTTTGCTGTCGTAGCAGAAGAGGTTAGAAGCCTTGCTGCTAAAAGTGCAGCAGCAGCAGCAGAGACAGCAGAGCTTATTGAAGATTCTATCGTGAAGGTAGGAGCAGGCTCTAAGATCGCAGATGACACAGCAAAGGCGCTGGATATTATTACAGATGTAGTTCAGAAGAGTGAAGTGATCATTAATGGTATTGCCGAGTCTTCTAATTATCAGACGACTGCTGTAGTGCAGATCGAGCAGGCTATATCTCAGGTTTCCCAGGTGGTACAGACCAACTCTGCTACCAGTGAGCAGTGTGCGGCAGCCAGTGAAGAGTTATCAAATCAGGCGACACGCATGCGCGATCTGCTTTCTATCTACAATACAGGTTCTGATTCGGGAGCTGCTAGTTTCCGTGGAGACAGTTCTATGTCATCATCAAAGATTAATATGAATGAACAGATCATTTCCCTTGGAGATGGATTTGACAAGTATTGATGATCATTGAGCATATTGCTTTATATATGATGTCAAAAGGATATGGTCAGGTGTGGGAAAACCACACCTGATATTATCCCTTTGTATTTGCAGCATGATAAAAATTTTTTAAAAAATGAAAAAAGGGATTGCAATATAGGCCCTGATTTAGTAAAATAATATAGTAAACGGAGCATGGCGTAGTTTGGTAGCGCGCACGGCTGGGGGCCGTGAGGTCGCAGGTTCAAATCCTGTTGCTCCGATTTTTCGGGGGTTTTAGGTAAAAAAAGAACGTGAGTTTTGATTACCTTTGATTACCAGTAAGGTAAAATTATAAAAATATACAAGAAAGGAGAGTTTCTTGTACGTATGATTATAAAATATGCTGATAGGCAGTTGGTGCCACATTATGAGTTCGATTCTCGATATCAGATTTATTGCAATTGAGAAATAAGTAGAAATATGCAATATTATAT
>CANBKJ010000012.1 GCA_947369165.1 uncultured Lachnoclostridium sp. | reverse complement strand
AATTTATAGTATACTAGATTTAAAGTGTTTTAATACTATCATTTATATGCGAGAAATCGCAGGAACGGAGATTGTTATGGGTATTAGTGTTGGTATGCTTATTTTTGGTCTTTTTGACGGAGGCCTGACCTTTGCCATTGTGTTCTGTCTTTTGAAGGCCAGGTTCAAAGAAAAAAAAATAGGAAGAATTTTGGGAACGGTGTTAGGTATTATTTTATTTTCTATCTATATCGCCCTGTTTGTCTATTTTAACACACCCGGGACAAAAGTAAATCCAGACTTTCGGACTTTCATCTACCTGGCTCCGATCGTTTTATCTGTGTTGTTATGCACTCTGGTTTTCCTGTCCCAGCCTCCAAAGAAACAGACCGCTGCGGAGAATCCAGAGGAAGATTTAGCCGCAGATACCACTGAAACAGAAGAATTACTTTGATTGTCAAACAACAGGGAACATGGTATAATGGGCGTTAAAGGGAATATAAACGTCAATGATTTTTGTAAGGAGGTATCCGGATATGATGAAAAATCCAGAAAACGTAATTAAAATTCCATCCAGGATCAACAATAAACTTGTTCTTAAGGTGGTACCAGGGCATTTTGCCACAAACCATTCACACATCAATTATTACATGGATATGACACGCCTGAAAGTGGGACAGAGGGAAGCCTATCAGGTGGCTTCTACCATGGCGAAAGAATATCAGTACAGCACCCCTATTGATACAATTATCTGTATGGATGGCTGCTATATGATCGGCGCCTTTCTTGCCAGCAAACTCACAGAAGCCGGTGTGATCTCCATGAACGTACATCAGAGTATTTATGTCATCGAACCGGAATTTAATCCCAGCGGACAGATGATTTTCCGTGACAATATTCAGCCGATGGTGAAAGGGAAAAATGTTCTCCTCCTTCTCGCCTCTGCTACAACCGGAAAGACCATTGCACAAAGTCTGGAGTGTATTGAATATTATGGCGGGATCATTCAGGGAATCTCGGCAATCTTTACTGCCACTGACCAGATAGAGGGACACACGGTCAAATCGATCTTCCACACAGATGATCTGCCTGACTATCAGTCCTTCTCCCAGCATCACTGTCCTTTCTGTGAAGCAGGACATAAAATCGATGCCATTGTGAACAGCTATGGTTATTCAAAGTTATAAACAATTTTCCGGAAACCAGCTCTGATCTTTCTCAAGAACGTCCTTACGGACGTTCTTATTCTGTAAAAAACTTTCATACCGATACATAGGTATTTCAGAATGGGGGGATTCTTTTGTCCAGATACACCTTTTTTCTCCCAGCTGTCGGAAGGGATCGATCTCGAATGCAAACAGCATAACTATATACTAAACACCCTGTTTCTATACGAAGGTGATGATATTCCAAAACATCTAAACATGATAAAGCAAAACGGAGCAAAGGGAATTATTTTACTCGGTACCCAGATGCAGAAACTCGATATTTCTTTTTTTTTCACAATGTCCCGTTCCTATTGTTTTGCTGGACAACCAGCCCGGATACCTTCACTCTTCCAAACATGCCGCCTGCGGCGGCACAAACAATCCATGAAGAACGCTGCTTTTTGCGTTCTTCGGTGTGAAGAGAGCAATGTGCCGTTTACGGCACATTGCGAGAGGTTGTCTGGTGAGGTTTCAACCGAACCGACAACCTCCTTCACACTTATTCCCTGTATAACTTTGAAGAACGTGCCACTGGTTTCAATAAAGCTTTACATAAAAATGGAATGTCCTCGTTTCATTCCATCATACATAAAGTAGCCCCTTCTGTAGAAGGGACCTATGCTGATATAAAAAATCTTCTGGCTCAGAATATACCGATTGCTTCCTGCGCGGAACCTCCGACCCCGATATTCAGCTTTTTCTTATTCAACTTTACCTTAACAGAAAGCGCCCGAACATGCGCAGACGGCAACACTGTCACTACAGTCATCGCCAGTACAATAGACATTGCAACAATCTGGCTTCCCTGTTTAATCCTCCACATAGACATTCCTCCTTATATCATTTTTTTATAAGTATAAAAACCAGAAACTTAATTACAAGGAATAATTTAGTAAAATTCAAACACTTTTAACTAAATAATTTATTTCCCCCACTAAAAAAGGACTGACTGAGAACTGCAGCCCTTCCTCAATTAGAATCAAAGTTCCCAAAAAGAAAAAAGCGCCGTAATAACCCGACGCTTCCCAATTATAGGAACGAGATCTATAACTTACAACATCACGGCCTTCCACAGACAAGGCATTCCGGATTTTTCTTCGGGAATCTGACCTGACGGAATTCCATCGTCAAAGCATCCACCGTAAGCAGCCTGCCGGTGAGCAGTTCCCCAATCCCTAATAAATACTTCACCGCCTCCATACTCTGCAGCGTGCCGATAATACCTGCCATGCAGCCGATCACCCCGACCTCCCGACAGGTGGGAACCACACCATCCTCTGGTGGTCCCTCAAAAATGCATCGGTAACAGGGACCCTCTCCTGGAACATAAGTCATAAGCTGCCCCCCAAATTCCTGAATACCTCCGTAGGAAAATGGTTTCCTCAACAAAACACAGGTATCATTGATCAGAAACTTAGTTTGGAAATTATCTGTGGCATCCAGAATAAAATCATAATTGTTAAATATATCTTTCACATTGTCTTTTTCCAGCCGTTCCCGCAGGGCTGACACCTTAATATCTGGATTTAACGCCTCAATCCGTTTTTTTGCTGATCGTACTTTGGGAGTTCCAATGAACTCAGATGAATGTATGATCTGTCTTTGAAGATTTGTCAAATCCACAATATCATCATCCAGGATGCCAATATGTCCGACTCCTGCCGAGGCCAGATACAGAGCAGCCGGTGAACCAAGTCCACCGGCTCCTACAATAAGTACACGGGAGTTAAGAAGCTTTTCCTGCCCCTCTTCTCCTACCTGTTTTAACAAGATCTGTCTGGAATACCGCTCACTCTGTGATTGATTCATCATCTCACCTTACCCACAGATTATTTTGCAAGAATTTCATCCGCCAATTTTTCCATGTCCGCTATCGTGGAATCTTTCATAGTAGATTTAATCGTAACCACCTGGTCACAGATCGTGATCTCTTTCATTCCTTCAAAAACAGCGCGCATCTGTTTTCCAGCCATCGGCGCCCAGGAACCGTTTTCCATGATTCCCACCACACGCTTCTGGAAATTCTTGCTTTTCAGATGGCTCAGGAAGTCCTCCATAACCGGGAATAAACCACCATCGTATGTAGCCGCTGCAACTATGATCTTATCATACCGGAAGGCATCCTCTATGATCTCTGCCATATCTTCTCTGGAAAGATCGCTGACAATCACTTTTTCAGCGCCCTTCTGCTCTAGAATCGCACCAAGCTTCTTCGCTGCCTCTGCTGTATTTCCATGAATGGACGCATAAGCTACCAACACACCCTTATCCTCTGGCTCGTAGCTGCTCCATGTATTGTATTTATCGATATAATAGCCCAGATCTTCTTTGAGGATCGGACCATGCAGCGGACAAATCATAGCGATGTCCAATGTCGCCGCCTTTTTGAGAAGTGCCTGAACCTGAGCACCATATTTGCCCACAATATTAATATAATAGCGTCTTGCCTCACATGCCCAGTCCTCATTTTCAGTCAGGGAAAGAGCGCCAAATTTACCAAATCCGTCCGCTGAGAACAAAATTTTCTCAGACTGCTCGTAAGTTACCATGACTTCTGGCCAGTGAACCATAGGCGCCATAAAGAACTGAAGGGTGTGGGTACCGATCGAAACAGTATCTCCCTCTTTTACGACTACACTGCGGTCTGTAAGATCCATTTCAAAAAACTGTGGCATCATGGAAAATGTCTTCGCATTTCCGATGATCTTCATATCGGGATATTTTTCCGCCGCCTTCTGGATATTGGCAGCATGATCCGGTTCAAGATGGGAAACTACCAGATAGGATGGTGTTTTGTCACCAAGGGCCTTTTCGACATTGGCAAACCATTCTTCTGTGGCACGTTTGTCCACCGTATCCATGATTGTTATCTCGTCATCGAGAATCACATAGGAGTTATAGGAAACCCCTTCCGGTACCACATACTGACTCTCGAACAAATCGAGTGTCGTATCATCTGCTCCTACATAAATTACTGAATCTGTCACTGTTGTATTCACTATATCCTTCCTTTCTTTTATCAGCTCAATGTGCTGGTTTTTAGTGATTCAAACCGGCTGTATCCGGCTTTAGCCTATTATAATCAAACACAAGAGACTGGTTTGCCAGACTCTCATGATGCTTGTCCTTTTCCGACAGGATAATCTTCAGATCCTGGCTGATGGGCCATTCAATGCCGATCTGGGGATCGTCATACCGGATCCCTCCCTCGTCCTCTGGATGATAGAAATCAGTACATTTGTAAGAAAAAACTGCCCGTTCTGATAAAACCAGATAACCGTGAGCGAATCCTTTGGAAACATAAAACTGTTTTTTATTTTCTTCTGAAAGAACGACTCCAAACCATTTCCCGAATGTGGGAGATCCTTTGCGGATATCTACAGCTACATCAAAGACTTCTCCTGACAGCACCCTGACCAGCTTCCCCTGGGGAAAATTCTTCTGGAAATGCAGCCCCCGGAGTACGCCTCTTTTGGACATGGACTCATTGTCCTGAACAAATTCCATAGTCAGCCCCTTTGCCTCAAACTCCTTTTTATTGTAGGTCTCCATGAAATAACCCCGCTCATCTCCAAACACCTGTGGCTCGATAACATATAAGCCTTCGATCTCACAAGACGTCACCTTGATCTCTGCCATATTTTCTTTCTCCTTCTCTCTGATGTAACCACTCAAACAATATATAGTATAATATTATTGCTGAAAACTATCAATAGTTATTTACAGAAAAGTTAATTTGAGTTAAAATACATTCAGGTAATGCCCCTGAATTGGCATATAGTTTACATATAAAAGGATTTGATCATATGACTAAAAACTTAAATATAGGATTTCTTGGACTGGGGCTGATCGGCGGTTCCATTGCAAGAGCGATAAGATCTGCCTTTCCAGATACCAGGATCCAGGTATACACCCGCAGAAAAAACCCGGATCTGGAACAGGGCGTAAAAGATGGTATTCTTTCCGGGCTTTTATACGATATTGATTCTGAATTGTCTTCCTGTGATATCATTTTCCTCTGTGCACCGGTTCTCAAAAACATTGAGTTTCTGCACCTCTTGAAACCACTCATTCATGAAAATTGTATCATCACCGATGTCGGCAGTGTAAAGGGAAATATCCATAGGGCAGCAAGAGATCTTGGACTGGAACATAATTTCATTGGAGGACATCCTATGGCGGGATCTGAGAAAACAGGTTACGCCAATTCTTCTGCAGCACTGTTAGAAAATTCCTATTATCTCCTGACCCCCACCCCTCACACATCGGACACTAAACTGCAGCTGTTATTGTCTCTTCTGCAATGTACCGGTTCCAAATGTGTTATCGTAGACCCAGAGAAGCATGACAATATCACCGCTGCCATCAGCCACGTTCCCCATATCATCGCTGCCACACTGGTCAATATGGTAAGGGAAAATGACACCCCGGAGGGTTTCATGAAAGCCTTTGCCGCCGGCGGCTTTAAGGACATTACGAGAATTGCTTCTTCTTCACCTGAGATGTGGGAAAATATCTGCCTGTCCAACAAAGACAGCATCGACCACTTTCTGGAATTGTATATAAAAAGCCTGGAAACTTTCCTCAAACTGCTTCGCGAGGAAAATAATGAGAGTCTCCGGAACACCTTTCTCGATGCCGGAACCTACCGGGATTCAATTCCAGATAATATTTCTGACAAATTAACAAATAATTTTACAGATAAAAAAACCGGTGCAGAATAACCACACCGGTTTTTTTCATGCAAGTATTCAGTTTACCATAATTTCTGTGCATACTTTCTGTACATCCCAGGTTGCGTAAGCAACTTGCAAATAAGTTCTTAAAACTTATTTTATCGTATTTGAGTCATCTGCTCTTCCCAATATTTTTTGTCTGCTTCGGAGACCCGTCTTAAAATCCGGCATGGATTACCTGCCGCCACAACACCATCCGGAATATCCGAGGTAACGACCGAACCGGATCCAATTACTACATTATTTCCAATATGCACGCCTGGATTGATAGTAACATTCCCGCCAATCCACACATCATCACCAATGGTAACTTCCTTGGCATATTCCAGCTGCTGGTTGCGCACTGGGGCATAGATCGGATGGCATGCTGTATAAATATTTACCTTTGGACCAAAGAATACATGATCCCCGATCTTTATATTTGCACAGTCCAGCATAATACAATCGAAGTTTGCATAAAATTCGTCCCCTACCGTAATATTGAAACCATAATCACAACGGAAAGGCGGTTCAATGTACGGTGTCTTTCCAACCTTTTTAAACAAACGGGTTAGAAGTTCCGTCCGCTTTGATATTTCTGCGTTTGTTGTCTGATTATAGACCGTCGTTATTTTTCTTGCTTCTGCTGCTTCAGCCCGAAGCGCATCATCACATATATACAATTTCCCAGAGAGCATTTTTTCCTTTTCACTGCTGGAAGAAGAAATGCCTGTCCCCGGTGTCTCTACCGTTCCTGCCGCTTCCTGCCCGGCTTCACCCAAATCATTTCCCAGGACAAAGTCGGCATCTAATCCCCCTGTCTCCTGGGCCTCATCTTTATGCAACTCATTCTCAGCAGCTTTCAAAATCGCCTGAAGTCGAAGTCTTGCCCCCTCTTCCGCATCACGATCCATCTTTTCCCTTGCAGCTCTATTCCTATCTTCTTCCCTTAATTTCGCTTCTTCCTCTGCCTGGCATCTCGCCGCTCTCTCTGCCTCTATGGCTCTCTCCCGCTCTTGTCGTTCTTGTTCTTCTCTTAATCTCGCCGCTCTCTCTGCCGCCTCACGCTCTGCCTCTATGGCTCTCTCCCGCTCTTGTCGTTCTTGTTCTTCTCTTAATCTCGCTTCTTCCTCTTCCCGCCGTCTCGCCTCTTCTTCTTCCCTTTCCTCACGCGCAAGCTCTTCACGGAAAATCCACAGCACTTTATCTCTCATAGCCTGAGCTACTTTGGCATGCTCTTCCGGCATCAAATGCAGACAGTCCACATCACTTGACATCGCCACCATGGCAAGGTCGATAAATTCAGCCCCCACTTCCTTGGCAACTTTCTCAAAATAAGGTGCCAGTTCAAAAGAATAATCCACCTGTGTTCTGCCAAATTCCAGATGGAGGGGGGAAAATTCGATCTGATCCCCAAGAAGGGCAGGACTCGCCAAAATAATTCTGGCATCGGTCTTTGTCTGAACTAATGTGCACATCTCCCGCAGGTTTTCCGCGATAATCTGAGGGGAAGCGTCAAAATATACTTTAAGATCGTTGGTTCCAAGCATTATAATAACCAGATCCACAGGCTCGTGATCTTCGATGCACGACTCGATATCGTTCATTCCATTGCAGCCCACTTTATAAGGATCATCAAAGGCAACTGTACGTCCGTTTTTCCCCTCGTTGATAACCTCAAACTTGTCCCCTAATAAACGATCTAACACTCCTGGCCAGTTGATGTCATCCCCATATCTCTGCCCATCCACAGGAGAATATCCATATGTATTAGAATCACCAAAACACAATACTCTTCTCATAACCCATACCACCTTTTAATTTAATTATCCCCACAATCAAAGTATTATTAGTATATCATACTCTGTTGGAAACTACCAGCAAAGAATACTCTTTTTTGACATTTCCGATGATGATGGCGGCAATGGACTGGCCAAATAGAGACGTGACAATACACTTGTATATCCGTTTGAAAATAGTTATAACTCTTGAAGCTCATCTAATGTCTTGTCAAATGAGGGCAAAAAATCTCTCATGAAAATCTCCACCTCTTCCATCTCCATCTTCTTAAGAGCCCTCTCGATTGTCTGATATGCTGTAGAAAACTCCCGATTTCCTGCCTTTTTTTCTTCAATGCATTTGATGAGGGCAGAAAGCTTGTCTGCTGCTTTCACAATGCGCCAAAGTTCTTCATCTCCCTTCTGGGGAAAAAAAACCTCTTTATAATACCTCTGCATATATTCCGGCAGCAGGGAAAGCAGCTTACGATTGGCTTTTTCTTCTACTTTTTTGTAAGCATCGAGTATGCCACTGTCATGGTATTTTACTGGTGTGGGCATATCCCCAGTAATAATCTCATTGGCATCGTGATACAGACCAATAAGTACCAGCTTGTCAAGATCAACCTTTCTGCCACAGCATTCATTGGAAATAATCCCCAGGCCGTGGGCCAGCATAGCCACTTCCATCGAATGTTCACTGATATTTTCTCTGTCAGAATTGCGCATCAGAGCCCAGCGCTCTATATATTTCATCCGGGCCATCATGGCAAAAAATGAATATTCCTTCATTATAACCTCCTAGTATACATAAGTTTTAGCAATCCTCCAGCATTTTTTGAATGTATTTACCAGTGTAGGAAGCCGGATTGGCAGCAATCTTTTCCGGCGCTCCCGATGCGATCACTGTACCTCCTTTTTCTCCTCCTTCCGGACCGATGTCAATAATATAATCTGCCGTCTTGATCACATCCAGATTGTGTTCGATCACTACCACAGAATTCCCCCCCTCTGCCAGGCGGTGAAGAATCTCAATCAGCTTATGGACATCGGCAAAATGAAGACCGGTTGTAGGTTCGTCCAATATATAAATCGTCTTTCCCGTGCTTCGTTTACTTAATTCTGTGGCAAGTTTAATCCTCTGGGCCTCTCCGCCGGATAAGGTGGTAGAGGGCTGTCCCAGTTTAACATAAGACAATCCCACGTCATACATCGTCTGGATCTTTCTGTGTATCGTCGGCACATTTTTAAAGAACTCCAGTGCCTCTTCTACAGTCATGTCCAATACATCAAATATGCTCTTTCCTTTGTATTTTACATCCAGCGTCTCACGGTTGTACCGCTTTCCTTCACAAACCTCACAAGGCACATAGACATCAGGAAGAAAATTCATCTCGATCTTAATGATTCCATCACCGCGGCATGCCTCACAGCGTCCTCCCTTGACATTAAAACTAAACCGGCCTTTTTTGTATCCCTTGGCCTTGGCATCAGAGGTAGAGGCAAAAAGATCACGTATCATGTCAAACACGCCGGTATAAGTGGCAGGATTGGACCTGGGTGTCCTGCCAATGGGAGACTGGTCTATATTGATCACTTTATCCAGCTGCTCCATCCCCTGAATATCCTTATGTTTCCCCGGTATGCAGCGGGCCCGGTTCAACGTCCTGGCAAGGGATTTGTATAAGATTTCATTCACAAGAGAGCTCTTACCGGAACCAGATACCCCGGTCACACAGGTAAATACCCCCAGTGGAAACTCAACATTGATATTTTTTAAATTGTTCTCCCTGGCGCCTGTCACTTTCAAATATCCCGACGGAGTTCTCCGTTTCTCCGGAACCGGGATCACGATCCTGCGGCTCAGATATGCCCCGGTAATGGATTTCTCCGATTTCATGATATCCTGCGCCGAACCAGCAGCAATGACTTCACCGCCATGTTCTCCGGCACCCGGCCCAATATCCACCACATAATCCGCTGCCAGCATCGTATCCTCATCATGTTCTACCACAATCAGCGTATTTCCCAGATCCTTAAGATTTTTCAAGGTTCGGATCAGCTTGTCATTGTCCCTCTGGTGCAGTCCAATGCTCGGCTCATCCAGAATATAAGCAACTCCCACCAACCCGGAGCCGATCTGGGTCGCTAGGCGGATTCTCTGGGCCTCTCCGCCAGACAGCGTACCGGTGGCGCGGGAAAGGCACAGATAATCCAGCCCCACATCCACTAAAAAACCCAGACGGGACTTGATCTCTTTCAGAATCAGCCGCCCAATCTGCATCTGCATATCTGTCAAATGAAGCTCGTCCACAAAACTTTTTAGATCTCGAATGGAATATTCGCACAACTCTGCAATGTTCTTATCTCCCACTGTAACTGCCAGGGATTCTTTCTTTAGTCTCTTTCCACCGCATTCACTACAGGGAGTGATCCGCATAAAAGTCTCATATTCCTGTTTGGTAGAATCCGATCCTGTCTCCCGGTATCTGCGTTCCATATTTTTGATCAGACCTTCAAATTCCACATGATATACGCCTCCACCCCGTTGTCCTACATAATGAACTTCGACCTTTTTTCCCCGGGTTCCATTTAATATGATATCACGCACTTCTTCTGTGTAATCCTCAAAGGGCGTTGTGAGATCAAAACCATATTCTTTCGCCACCGCTTCCATCATACATCTGGTATAACTTCCTTTATCTGTAACAGACTGCCATCCCAGCACAGCAATCGCCCCCTCCGCGATGCTCAATGACCAGTCAGGTATCATCAGTTCTGGTGCAAACTCCATTTTATAACCAATACCATGACATACATGACAGGCGCCAAAAGGATTATTAAAAGAAAAACTTCTCGGCTCGATCTCATCAATGCTGATTCCACAGTCTGGACAGGAAAAACTCTGACTGAAGTTAATCACCTCCGCGCCGATGACATCCACCATCAGCAGACCATTGGACAGCTGGAGTACATTTTCGATGGACTCCGACATTCTTTTTTCCACACCTTCCCGCACCACCAGGCGGTCTACTACGATCTCGATATTATGCTTTTTATTCTTTTCCAGCTTGATTTCTTCTGACAGATCATACATATTTCCATCTGCCACCACACGGACATAACCGCTTTTTTTGGCTTTTTCAAATACTTTGACGTGCTCTCCTTTGCGTCCCCTTACCACGGGTGCCAGTAACTGGATCTTCGTATTTTCAGGAAGCTTCATGATCTCATCCACCATCTGGTCCACAGTCTGACGTTTAATCTCTTTTCCACATTTCGGGCAGTGGGGAATCCCTACTCTGGCGTATAAGAGCCGGAAATAATCATAAATCTCTGTCACCGTCCCAACGGTAGAGCGGGGATTGCGGTTAGTGGTCTTCTGATCAATGGAAATCGCTGGAGGAAGCCCGGATATACTTTCTACATCTGGTTTCTCCATCTGCCCAAGAAACTGTCTTGCATAAGAAGACAGAGATTCCATATAACGCCGCTGGCCTTCTGCATATATCGTATCAAAAGCAAGAGATGATTTACCAGAACCACTGAGTCCGGTGAGTACCACAAACTCATCTCTGGGAATATCAATATCAATTCCCTTTAAATTATGCTCACTGGCTCCTTTGATCTTGATCATTCTTTTCTTTTCCATCGTAGTTTCCTCCATGCCATATATTAGTCATCTATCTTTTCAAGTATCTTTTTCAGTTCAATCATCTGATCACGCAGGGCCGCCGCCGCTTCAAAGTTCAATTCGGCAGAAGCCTGATTCATCCGCTTCAAAATCTTCTGGATCTGTTTCTCCAGCTCCTCTTTTGTCATGTATTCTGGATCCTTCTCCAGATCTTCCATTCCAGATTCCGCTTTGGTAGAGATCTTGATCAGATCCCTCACCGCTTTTTTAATCGTTTGTGGAGTAATTCCATGCTCTTTATTATAAGCATCCTGAATTCCGCGTCTTCTCTCCGTCTCACCGATCGCCTTCTTCATAGAATCTGTCTCCCGGTCCGCATACATGACCACCCTTCCTTCGGCATTTCTTGCCGCACGGCCAATGGTCTGTATAAGGGACGTCTCAGAACGCAGAAATCCTTCTTTGTCGGCATCCAATATCGCTACCAGGGAGACCTCCGGAATATCCAGCCCTTCCCGCAGCAGATTGATCCCCACCAGCACATCAAAGACATCCAAACGCATATCACGAATGATCTCCGACCTCTCCATGGCATCAATATCAGAATGTAAATATTTTACCCGGACTCCTACCTCTTTATAATAATCTGTAAGATCCTCCGCCATTCTTTTAGTCAGGGTCGTCACCAGAACTTTTCCCCGCATATGCTCCTTGTCCTCAGGTTCCTTCGTAACCTTACGGATTTCAGCTAGAAGATCGTCAACCTGTCCTTTCACCGGCCTTACCACCACCTCCGGGTCCAGCAGTCCCGTGGGACGTATGATCTGTTCCGTCCGCAGAAGCTCATGAGCGCTTTCATAATCAGAAGGAGTCGCTGACACAAACATCATCTGATTGATATGCCCCTCAAATTCCTCAAAATTCAGAGGACGATTGCTCTTCGCGGAAGGCAGACGGAATCCATAATCTACCAGAGTCGCTTTTCTGGACTGGTCGCCGGCATACATTCCCCGGACCTGGGGGATCGTAATATGGGATTCGTCCACAATGATCAAAAAATCATCCGGGAAATAATCCAGCAGTGTGTGGGGCGTCTCTCCTTCTTTCATCCCTGCCAGATGCATAGAATAATTTTCAATCCCAGAACAAAAGCCAGTCTCCCGCATCATCTCAATATCAAAATGGGTCCGCTCGGAGATTCTCTGGGCCTCGATAAGCTTGTCTTCGCTTTTAAAAAACTTTACCCGGTCCTTTAATTCTTCTTCAATCCCAAGGATCGCCCTCTCCATTTTGTCCGGCGCCACCACATAATGGGATGCCGGAAAAACTACCATATGTTCCAGATTGTTCAACGGAGCTCCCGTCAATACGTCGATCTCCTGAATCCGGTCCACCTCATCACCAAAAAATTCCACCCGAATCGCCCGGTCCGACGCCGAAGCCGGAAAGACCTCTACTACATCTCCCCGGACCCGGAAAGTTCCCCGGTGAAAGTCCATATCATTCCTTGTATACTGAATATCCACAAGACGACGAATCACCTCATCCCGGTCCTTCTCCATCCCCGGCCGCAAAGAAACAGTCATATTCTGATAATCTATGGGACTTCCCAATCCATAGATACAGGATACGCTGGCTATAATGATCACATCTTTCCGCTCCGTCAGCGCCGCCGTCGCCGAGTGACGCAGCTTATCAATCTCATCATTAATCGAGGAATCCTTCTCAATATAAGTATCTGTCGAAGGCACATATGCTTCCGGCTGATAGTAATCATAATATGAAATGAAAAACTCCACCGCATTAGAAGGAAAAAACTCCTTAAACTCACTGTAGAGCTGCGCCGCCAGAGTCTTATTATGGGCAATGACCAGTGTCGGCTTATTTAACTGCTGAATGACATTTGCCATGGTAAATGTCTTGCCGGATCCGGTGACACCAAGAAGTGTCTGGAACTGGTTGCCCTCCTGAAATCCCTTCACCAGTTCTTCGATCGCCTGGGGCTGGTCGCCGGTGGGCTGATATTGTGATACTAATTCAAAATGATCCATGATAACATACCTTTCTGCAATTTTTTATCTAGATCTATCTCTGAGTCAACACTTCCAAACTCTAACTTCGTTAATAATTCTTTTTTATTCTCATACATAAACACCCCTCTAATTTGTATAACTATTTACCTTTCAAGTATCTCTCAACTTCCCGATCAAACTCGGAAATATATTCTTTATCCTGTTTCACACGAAATACCTCATATTCCTGTTCTGCTTTTTTATTGCAGCTTCATGTGATATTTTTCCCTTTCCAGCCAGCACTTCCCGTCGGTTATTCGCCAAAACTGATCCGTCTGCTCCACCCAATCCTGCACGCTCATTAAGATTTCATCTACCGCCTTCATTTTGAACTACCGAGAAAAACTCAGTAGTTGCCCCTGCATCTAATTCTTCCTCGATTATAGCACACCTGTTCCCCTATTGCAACGACTTTTTGAACATTTGTTCGCTCTAGTCAATACATTTTTTCACTGCTTTTTTCCATCCATTGAGAAGTGCTGTCTTTTTTCCCTCTTCCATCATTGGTTCAAAACATCTCTCCAGAGACCAGTTCCGGCGGATGTCCTCCCTGTCCTGCCAAAATCCTACAGCAAGCCCTGCCAGATAAGCCGCGCCCAATGCCGTAGTTTCGATACAGGAGGGCCGATGAACGGAGACACCAAGAAGATCCGCCTGAAACTGCATCAGAAAATCATTGGCACTGGCTCCCCCGTCTGTCTTCAGGGCAAAGAGCGGAAGTCCGGAATCCTGCTTCATGACCTGAACCAGATCATAAACCTGGTATGCCATCGCTTCCACGGTAGCGCGTACAATATGATTCCGGCCTGCTCCACGTGTCAGGCCGGTGATGATTCCTCTGGCTTCTGCATCCCAGTAAGGTGCACCAAGCCCTGTAAAAGCCGGCACCACATAAACCCCTGCGGTGTCACTGACAGCCTGGCAGCACTGTAACGATTCTGCCGCTGTCCGAATCAGTCCCATCTCATCCCTAAGCCACTGTATTCCGGCGCCTGCCACAAAAACACTACCTTCCAGAGCGTACTGTGGCTTGTCTCCGGTACCGGCAGCTAATGTTGTCAAAAGACCATTGGGCGAATTTACCGGTGTGTCACCGGTGTTCATTAGAAGAAAACAGCCTGTCCCATAAGTGTTTTTCATCTCTCCCGCCTCAAAACAGCATTGCCCAAACAACGCTGCCTGCTGGTCTCCAGCAACGCCCGCCACTGGAATTTCTGTTCCTGTCAGGCTTTTATCGCTGTAACCATATATTTCACTGGAAGGCCGGACTTCCGGCAGCAGGGAGGCTGGTATATGAAAATAATCCAGTATCTCCGAATCCCATTCCAGCTTATGAATATCAAACAACATGGTACGGGAAGCATTTGTATAATCTGTGACATGGACTTTACCACCGGTGAGTTTCCACACGAGCCATGTATCCACAGTGCCGAACAGAACCTCACCACGTTCTGCCTGTTCTCTGACCCCCGGTACATGTTCCAGCATCCAGGCAATCTTGGTCGCAGAAAAATAAGCATCCGGAACCAGTCCGGTACGCTGTCTGATCACGGAATCAAATCCGTCGGCTTTGATCCGTTCGATCTGGTCAGAAGTACGTCTGCACTGCCACACGATGGCATGACTCACCGGTTCCCCGGTATTCCGGTTCCAAAGAATTGTAGTTTCCCTCTGATTGGTAATCCCGATTCCTGCAATGTTTTCCCCGGAAACGCCTACCTTACTCATGGCTTCTGTCATTACGCTGAACTGACTGGACCAGATCTCCATGGCATCATGCTCCACCCAGCCGGGCCTGGGATAGATCTGCTCGAATTCCTTTTGCGCCATACTGCATATCTGTCCTGAACGGTCAAATAATATGCAGCGGGAACTCGTGGTTCCCTGATCCAATGCTATCATGTACTGTTTCATCCTTTTTCTCCTTCCACATTTTCCATCTTCTAACAAGATAGCATCCCTGCTTTCAATACCAGCAGAGATGCTATCTTGTTTTCCCACGACTCCAGCCAGACGATACCACCAAACTACTCTGCTGAAGGGTTTCTAATCAGTTTCAATGCCATCTGAAGCGGTTCATCCATCGCAGGATCGTAATCTCCCTTAGGCTTTTCATATTCGATATTAATGTCTGGATCTAATCCTTTTTTGTGTATGCTTTTGCCTCCTGGTAGAAAATACTCTGCGGTAGTCAACTTTATTCCACCGCCGCAGGAGCTCTCAAGGGATAACACAGTCTGGACAATTCCTTTGCCAAAACTTTTCGTCCCCACCAGTTTAGCGGCTCCCCTGGCCTGCAGTGTCCCGGCAAAAACCTCGGATGCACTGGCACTGTGTTCATTGATCAGCACAACAATGGGTTTGTCATAGCTGGTCTCGTTGGTCGAATGGTAAACCTTATTACCATCCTTTTTACTCTTTTCTGAAATAAGCTCCCCTTCCGGCAGCAGTTCATCCAACATTTGAATCGCCGCATCCAGGGAACCGCCACCATTATCTCTGACATCGATAACCAGCCCTTTCACGGAATCATTGCGGGCATTTTCCAACGCAACCTTAAATTGCCCGGCTGTCTCCTTATCAAATTCTGTGATTTGGATATATGCCACATCATCATATTTTTTTGAATGAACAGAAACTACTTTGACTTCTTTACAAACCACTTTCTTCTCTAACTGTTCGATCTGTCCGTCCGCTCCTGTTCTCTCAACCCCTATGGAAATTGTCCGCTCCTTATTTTCCTCCGTTTTTATCATGGCAATAACTTCTTCCAGTTTCTTCCCTGCCACATTGGTTCCTTCCACACTCACAAAGCGGTCCCCAGCCTTAATTCCCGCATTCTCAGCCGGGCCGCCTTCCATCACCTGCTGGACCACAAGCGCCTGATCTTCTTCCCGCATCCTGAGCGTCACTCCGATTCCCACATAGGAGCCATTGATGCCGCTCATAAGCTCCTTGTACTCTTTCTTTGTATAATACTGGGAATATTTATCTCCCAGCGCCTCTACCATTCCTTTCACTCCGCCATCAATCAGTTTTTCATCCTCTATATCTCCCTGATAGTAACTATCTATACATTTTTCCACAACTTTAGCCTTATCATACATCTGCTGGGAAGCAGAGCCTGGAATAAACAGATGTATTCCAAAGCCTCTTGCCACGGAAACCAGGCCTAAAGCCACAGCGACTCCAAAAACAGCACCAAAAATGAAACTTTTTTTATTTATTTTCAAATAATGACCTCCTTCCCCTTCTGGAACGCATACATTAAACTCATTCGCACTTCGTGCTCTTTTCTCCCTTCCCTTCACACCACGGGAGGGCTCATTCGCACTTCGTGCTCATGAAGGATGCTCGCCAGATACTTCCGGGCACAGCCCGCCCATATGTCCAGTACTTCGTATCAGAGATACAAGATAGCCCAACCTGGCAAGCAAGCTTGCCTTTGGGCTATCTTGTATCTCTGGGTGCTTCGCACCCTGGACATATAAGCGGGCTGTGCCCGGAGTGCCTGGCTCACTATTGGCTCACGTAGTTGCGGGGGTTGACGTAAGCTCCATTGACAGATACTCCAAAGTGAAGGTGGGCGCCAGTGGAGATTCCCGTAGATCCCACATAGGCGATCACATCTCCCTGTTTCACCTGTGCCCCTTCACTCACGGCCAGCTTAGAAGCATGCATATATACGGTATACAAGCTGTTTCCATGATACAGCATGATATAATTACCGGCGCTGGCACTATACGCAGCGGTAACCACCGTACCATCGCCTGCTGCCACGATCGGCGTGCCGGCAGAAACGGCGATATCGATCCCCTGGTGATTGGTGCTGGCACCTTCCGTCGGGCTGGTCCTGCTGCCAAATTCCGAGGAAATACGACCCGGTACACGCAGCGGCCATCGGAGCCCGCCATGATTTACCGGATAGGTATCTGCTGCCGGATCGGCAGCAGTCCCATCTGTTCCAGTTCCGTTTTTCTTTGCTTCTGCTGCCTTTCGTGCCGCCTCTCGTTTTTCAATCTCCTTCTGCTTCTCAAGCAAAAGGTTTTCTACCTCTCGTTCTGCCTTCGCCACCTTTTCACGAAAGGTCTCTGCCTTAGCGTCTGTGGCAGTAATGGCAGAATTCAATTTTTCTATCTCTGTTTTTTTACTCGATCTCAGACTCTTAAGGGCATCTTTTTCCGTCGCCGCCTGATCCTTTAGTTCCGCAATCTCTTCCACTTTAGATTCCATCACGCCACGGCGGATCTCCGTACTGTTCTTTGTCTCCACATATTTACTAAAAAGATCTTTATCATATTCTGAAATTTTTTCTATATATTCTGAGCGGTTCAAAAATTCTCCAAGACTTTCGGCACTAAAAATCATAGCCACATAATCGTCTCCGCCACTCTCATACATATATTTTATTCTCTTTTTCATCGTTTCATACTGTTGTTTTTCAAGATTTTCTGCGATCTCCAACTGTTCTTCCAATCTGGCCAGCTCTTTTCCGGCATCCTCGATCTGACCATCCAGTTTTTTCATCGTCATTGAGATCTTTTCAATCTTTTCATCCACTTTTTTCACATAATTGAGAATATCTCCCTTGTCCTTTTCCAGCGAGTCAATATCTTTTTTCAGCTCGTCAACCCGTTCCTGGGCTTCCCTTTTCGCCTTTTCTGCCTTTTTAATCTGGGCATCAAAATCCGAGGTCTCCGCCATAACACCCGGTTCCCTACAGGACAGGCACAGACCAAACACGATTCCAGCCATAAGTATCAACGACAATATTTTTCTTCTGCGCATCCTTCATACCCCTCTCAAATATTCAAATGCTTCCGAACGGTAAAAAAACTTCCCAAAAATCCTACCCCTATGCCAATCAGCAGACAGACCGGAATCAGTATGCTGAAGATCTGCGCCGCCTCCAAAAAGGTCAGCCAGTTAGAGATCAGATGAAATTTATTATTGATATAATTGATGATAGAATCATAGCTGACAATCAATATCACCAGCGGAATACTGGCGCCAATGATTCCAATCGCCACGCCTTCCACGATAAACGGAGCACGGATAAAAAAATCCGAAGCCCCCATAAGGCGCATAATGCCAATTTCTGCACGCCGCACAGTGATCCCGGTAGATATCGTAGAATTGATCAGAAAAATAGACACGGCCAAAAGGATCAAAATAATGGCAATTGAAATGTAGCTGATAAGCTTATTGGCATTTTCCAGCCCCTTTGCTGTATCGTCAGAGCGCTTTACCAGCCTGACGCCTTCAATGGTCTCAATATAAGCTGCCACTTCCTCCTGGGCAGAAATATCTTTGATAAATACCTGCCAGGAAGCGGAATCCTTTAGTGGATTATCGGCTCCAAAACTTTTCACCAGCTCTGGGTTATCTTTAAAATTATCTTTCACAAATTCATCCCAGGCTTTTTCAGCAGAGATAAATTCCATATGATCCACTTCCTCCCGAACCTTGATCGCCTCTCCAATGGAATCGATCTGCTCCTGGGAAATCCCCTCTTCGAAAAAAACCGTCACACCCACAGAGGTCTCCACCTCTTTGACCATATGATTAAAATTGCTGACTATAAAATAAAATATCCCGAATAAAAACAGGCAGGCCGCCATCGTGCCAATGGAGGCCAGCGTAAACATACGGTTTTTTCTCATACTCTTCAATCCCTGTTTTACGCTGTAAAAAAATACACTAATCCCTCTCATATTCGTATCCACCTTTTTTATCGTCCCGGATTACATGTCCTTCCTCCAGTGTTACTACCCGTTTCTGCATGATATCCACAATATCATTGTTATGCGTCACAACTACAACTGTAGTACCCATTTTATTTACTTCCTGCAAAAGCATCATGATCTCCCAGGCATTCTGTGGATCCAGATTTCCCGTGGGCTCGTCGGCAAGAAGTATAGTGGGCTGGTTTACCAGCGCCCTGGCGATCGCCACCCGCTGCTGCTCCCCCCCGGAGAGCTCATGAGGATAGGCATCGGCCTTCTCTGTCAGTCCGACAATAGTAAGCATAGTGGTCACATTCCGGATGATCTCCCGTTTATTTCTCCCAATGATCCTCTGGGCAAACGCCACATTTTCAAAGACGGTACGATCCTTTAAAAGACGGAAATCCTGAAATACCACACCGATATTTCTGCGGTACAAAGGCACCTGCTTGCGCCTCAGTTTATTTACGAGCCGTCCCGCAATATACAATTTCCCGGATGTGGGGTCCAGTTCTTTTAAAAGCAGCTTAATAAATGTGGATTTGCCGGAACCACTCTTCCCCACGACAAAAACAAACTCCCCCTGTTCAATGCGAATTGAAACATCTTTCAACGCATCGACTCCGGTCTGATACTGTTTGCTCACGGCATCCAGCGCAATGATCGGTAACGGTTTATTCGTATCCATCCTAACCCTCCCCGGTTAATAATCCATGGTTTCCAGATAATTCATATATTTTACAACCATAAGGGCAATCTTAAAAGTGATCGCATCGTCAAAAACCCGAAGGTCAAGTCCCGTGCTTTTCTGGAGCTTATCCAGCCGGTATACCAGTGTATTCCGGTGTATATAGAGCTGTCTTGACGTCTCCGAGACATTCAGGTTGTTCTCAAAAAATTTGTTGATAGTGCTCAGCGTCTCCTCATCAAACTGGTCCGGCGTCTTATCGGAAAAAATTTCTTTGATAAACATCTTACACAGAGGCATGGGGAGCTGATAGATCAAACGTCCGATGCCGAGATTGCTGTAGGCAATAACTTTTTTATCGCTGTAAAAAATTTTGCCTACATCCAGTGCCATCTTTGCCTCTTTATAGGACCTTGAAACCTCTTTCAGATCCTTGACAATCGTACCAAACGCCACGTGAACCCTGGACATGGCCTCCGTATTCAGCATATCCACGATCACCTCTGCCGTTTTCTCCAGATCTTCGAGCTTTTCCTTTTGACCAATCTCTTTAACGAGAATGATATTCTTCTCATCCACAGCAGTAATAAAATCTTTCGTATGGGAGGCAAACATACTCCGCACTGTCTCCAGTGCGCCACTGTCCTTTTCCTTATTAGTCTCGATAATAAAAGCAACCCTTCTTGCATTCATTTCTATATGAAGTTTTTTGGCACGGTTAAAGATATCCACCATGAGAAGATTATCAAGAAGAAGATTTTTTATAAAATTATCCTTGTCATATCTTTCCTTATAAGCTACCAATAAACTCTGTATCTGGAACACCAGTATCTTTCCTATGGTGTAGACCTCCTCTGAATCCCCCTGTATGACCACAACATACTCCAGCTGAGTCTCATCATAGATCTTAAAAAACTGAAATCCATTCATTGCCTGGCTGTCTGCCGGCGATTGAACAAAATTCTTTCCTTCCTCCACAAAACGAGATAGTTCATCTGATGTCAAAGCCAGTACATTTCCCTCTGTATCCATCACACACAGTTCATTTTTCGTAATCCCCTTGATACCATCTACGGTATTTTGCAGTATCTGATTTGATATCATTGCCACACCTCCGAATGAAAGTCTACTCTTGTCGCATTATGAATCATTGTATCATTTTTTTAATGAAAAGTAAAGCAGCTTTGATGATACACCGCCAATTCCAAATATGTAAAATTTATGCTAAATAAGTCAATTTTCTCTCGCTGTAAATCATTGTGCCAGACACGTTTTTCCTTTATAATATAAGTTACTACGATTTACCTATATTCTAATAAAAGGAGACGGATAAAATGATAAAAAATCGAAAATTAAGTACCGTCATAACTGCCGCCATTGCTATTGTATCCGCAATCTGTATTTTGCTGCTGTTTCTTTTTGCGAATAACAGTATGACAACAGCTATGAAGACGACTTCCATTGACAATATGAATACCTCTCTGGAAGCCAAAACAAAAATTATTGAACAGTATGTAACCGACTCAGAAAATATGCTGATCGCCTACAGTAAGGCACCAGTGGTAGCGGCTTTCCTGAAAAATCCATCCGATAAAAATCTACAGAAGACCGCTCAGGATTTTACCCTGAAATATTTTGAAGGTCTGGATAACTGGGAGGGAATCTATATCGGAGAGTGGGATACCCATGTGATCGCCCATTCCAACCCAGAGGTTGTAGGAATCACCACCAGAGAGGGAGATGGCCTGAAGGCATTACAGGATGCCATGACAAAGGCAAATGGTCTTTACAACACTGGAATCATTGTATCTCCTGCATCAAAAAAATTAATATTATCCATGTATTGTCCGGTTTTTGATGAAGATGGTAAGACGATCCTTGGTTATGTAGGTGGAGGTCCTTTCGCTGCAGGTCTGAAAGAGATGCTTGATTCTCTGGCAGTTGAGGGATTGAAGAACGCAAAATACTATATGATCAATACTGAGACCGGAGTTCATATTTTCAATGAGGATGAATCTCTTATGGCACAGCCCATCGAAGACAAAATGCTTCTCTCCGTCATTGATGTGATACATAAAGATGCTAAAAAGACAAGCGGTACACTTGAATATGTTGCCTCAGACAAATCCGATTCCATCGCTGCCTACCGTGCTCTGCCGGACCGTGGCTGGGCTGTGGCATTGAGTGACAGTCAGTCAGAGATCTATGCACAGGCAAACAAAAGCATGAGAACACTTGGAGTGATCTGTATCGCAGCTTTTATCCTGATTGCACTGCTTTCCTGGTTTATGATCCGTTTCAGTATTAAGCCGTTGAAAGTGATCGAGAATTCCATTATACAGTTAAAGAACCTTCACCTTACACCGGATCCAAAGCTGAAAAAATACACCGACCGGAAAAGTGAGATCGGACAGATCGCATCTGCGATGGATTCTCTATTTTTTACCTTTAGTAAAATCGTGGCAACACTGACCCAGTGTTCGGACTTCCTTTCGGATTCGGCCAAGAAGATGACCGAATCTTCCCATGTTCTTCTGGAATGTTCCGAAGATAACTCAGCGACAACAGAGGAGCTTCTCGCGACGACAGATACCACCAACGAAGCCATTAACCGCGTGGGGAATGAGATTTCCCGTATCGCCGATATGGTTCAGCAGATTGAAGAAAAGGTACTGATGGGCAGTCAGAAAAGTGAGAACCTGATGAAAATTGTCAGTGAGATGAAGCATAATGCAAACAATTCACTGCAGTCCACAGAATCCGGCATCGAGGAAAATCAGAAAAACATCGAAGAGGCTATGGTCAAATTGCAGTCTCTTATGCGCATCAATGATATGGCAACACAGATCCTTGATATCACAAGCCAGACCAATCTTCTGTCCCTCAATGCTTCCATCGAAGCAGCAAGAGCCGGAGAAGCAGGAAAAGGCTTTGCCGTTGTGGCAAGCGAGATCGGTAAGCTGGCAAACAGTTCTTCTGAAACAGCCACTCAGATCCAATCGATCTGCGGTGATACTACTTCCAACATCGAACATGTCCAGAGCTGTTTCAATAATATGATAACATTCCTCAAATCCGATGTAGCAGAACAGTTTAGAGAATTTGTAGATATCGCAAATGAATACAATTCCTCAATCACAACGATCAAAACTATCATAGAAGAAATTAATGAAGTCTCTACCATGTTTGTTGAGGCAGTAACAAATATCAAAGATCAAATTGAGACCGTACAGAGTGCTTCTGGCGAAAATGCCATCGGAGTTGATGATATCATTGAGAAGATCTATCGGACCACTTCTGCAACAGAAGTATTGTCCAGTGTGGTTAAGAACAACGAGAAAAATGCTCTGTTTATTCATGACATCATCAATAAGTTTTCGTAAAAAAGGTGCGGCTGAGAATCGCGCACCTCTCAAGAATCAACAAAGTTGATTCTTTTGCTCCGCAAATTGAGAACTTTCCTATCAGATAAAAAAGGTGCGGCTGAGAATCGCGCACCTCAAAAGAATTGACAACTTGCAAAAGTAAAGGTGCCCTCGTAACCAAAACGAAGGCACCTTTCTTTGTTGTTTAAAGCGTCAATACCAGCGATTCCAAATCGCTGGTACTGACGCTTATTTCATAATCTACATATAAATATTATTCCAGGCTTAGTTTGTAATGGTGTTCTCTGTCTCTTTATCAAACAGATGAATCTTCTCTGCATCGAGTGCAATCTTGATCGTGTCACCCGGACGTGCTGTCGTACGAGGATTCACACGAACAGTAATGTCATGGTTCTCAATGGTGAAGTAAAGGAATACTTCCGCACCGAGCATCTCATATACTTTAACAGTAGCCTCAAGAGTCGTATCCGGTGAATTGCTGATGAACATCTCTTCATCTTTAATATCTTCCGGACGAATACCGAAGATCACATCCTTATCCTCGTAACCGCCTTCGATCAGCTTCTTCCCTTTGCTTTCTGGAAGCTTAACGGTGTTGGCACCAAAGGTAAGAAGTACATCGGAACCAGATACATTCACTCTCGCCTTGATAAAGTTCATCTGAGGTGAACCAATAAATCCTGCCACAAATAGGTTATTCGGTCTCATGTAGAGATCCAATGGACTGTCAACCTGCTGTACCACTCCGTCTTTCATAACGACGATACGTGTACCAAGAGTCAGCGCCTCTGTCTGGTCATGGGTTACATAGATAATCGTTGTCTCCAGTCTCTGATGAAGCTTGGAAATCTCAATACGCATCTGAACACGAAGCTTTGCATCGAGGTTAGAGAGAGGCTCATCCATAAGGAATACTTTTGGATCACGCACGATCGCACGTCCCATCGCCACACGCTGTCTCTGTCCACCGGACAAAGCCTTTGGTTTACGATCAAGCAAATGCTCAATATCAAGAATCTTAGCTGCTTCATGTACCAGGCGCTCGATCTGATCTTTCGGAACCTTTCTCAGCTTCAGACCAAATGCCATGTTGTCATATACTGACATATGTGGATACAACGCGTAGTTCTGGAAAACCATCGCGATGTCTCTATCTTTCGGTTCTACGTCATTAACTAACTTATCGCCAATCCACAACTCTCCATTTGAAATCTCTTCCAAACCAGCGATCATACGAAGCGTCGTAGATTTACCGCATCCTGAAGGACCTACAAAGATAATAAATTCTTTATCTTCGATCTCAAGGTTAAAATCCTTTACCGCATGAAATCCATTTGGATATACTTTGTTGATGTTTTTTAATGATAAACTTGCCATTACATGTTCCTCCCTGGAAATTAATATTTGCATAACATCTTCAATTAACACTATACACTATTTTGTCCAAAAACTCTATATCCAAATTTCATAAATAATTCACAAATCTTTGTCTAATTTGCATAACTAACAACCTACACTTTTTTCGATAAATCCCTCACCCTGGACTTCCTTGGCATCCATAACGATAACAAAAGCATTTTCATCAGCATTTTTCACAATTTCTATCAAACGAACCACTTCTTTTTTGGACACAACGCACAAAAGCACATTCTTATCCTTTCCTGAATACATCCCCTTCCCATTCAAGCCGGTAACACCCCGGTCCAGACGACGCATGACTTCTTCGGAGATTTTGGCGGGAGAATCAGATATAATGTACGCCATTTTGGCGAACTTGAGACCATCCAGCAGCGCATCCGACACCTTTCCCGTGATAAATACGGCGACAATGGAATACATCCCCGTCTGCATGCCAAAGAAAAACATTCCCCCCAGCACAATAGCACCATCGATGATGATCAAAAGCTCTGATATACTGAGTCCCGGAAACCAGTGATTTAGCAATGTACTCAGCAAATCGCTTCCTCCCGTAGAGGTATTCCTGGAAAATACAAGCCCCAGCCCCACGCCATTGAGCACACCTCCATAGATCGCCGCCATGAGATAGTCCTTGTGAAGATTTTCAAAGGATGGCACTACCAGCAGTGCCACAGAAAAACAGAGGGCAGCGTACAGCGTCCTTTTCAAGAATCTGCTGCCCTTTAACCTCACCGCCAGGATAAACAGAGGGAGATTCAAAAAAAGATTTGTGACGCCCACAGGGAGGCTAAATCCCCCCTTCGCCTCCAGTATCTTTTTTAATATGATGCCTATGCCCGAAAATCCCCCTGTTACCATGGAAAGGGGCTCATAGATAATATTGATCCCCGCTGCCATAAAAAAAGTACCCGCTGTCACAAGCAGGTACGATACCAGTTCACTGTCCTTCTTTTTCATCCGACAACTCCTCATTCACATCTGCTTTTTCCAAAAGCTTTTTGTTATTATAGTTGTCCATTTTCTTTCTAAATATTCGACGTCTCCAGAAATTAGAATACGGAATTCTGGCAATGCAGGCATAAATACTGCCCAACCGTAGTTTTTTTATAAATTTGGGCACATGAATATTTTCCCGGATAATAAGATTCATAACGCTGCTCAACACCACACAAAGCTTGGCGTTGATCTTGAGCTTATTGCTGTGGATCCACTCCTCTGCCTGGATGTCCTCCATAGAGATCAGAATGAGATCCGGCAGCTTTGTATTGATATCATTGATCAGCGCCTCCTGGCTCACCTCTTTGCCAGCCACATACAAGCCAACGATCTCCAAAAAGGGATAGTGGGTCATCAGATAACGGTAAACCACTCTCGCCTCTTTCTGGTCTTTCAGCACCAGATAACATTTTTTTCCTTCTAACAACTCACGATCAGCGATCCTTCCGGCAGAGCGGTAATCCACCACCATACCTCCCGTTTCCAGCACATCCACATGATACGTACTCAGTATCGCCTTTTCCCCCGGCAGAACCATATCTGACTCACTGAGAGCGTCCTGAACAAGATCATTTGCTTCATAGGTATCAATGTAATCCAAAGAGACCAGATGGATGATATTCAAAACATCCAGGGAGAGATACCCGGCAATTTCCTCCCGAAGAGTTTCCTCGCTCAGAATATCCACTTCCAGATCCATGATCTTAATCCTTGTTCCCATAACATGTTCCTTTCTTTGCCGATGATTTGCGTTAGATCACGGTTTATCATCCGTACCAAGAACGATCTCTATATCAGCACTATTCGTAAGTTCTTTCGCCTCCTGGATCACCGGTGCTTTAAAAAATGACTTCAGATATCTTCCCCATCTTCGTTTTCTGGCGTAAATAATGGTTTTCTTCTGCACCTCACCACTGAAATCTCCTACGCCCATTACATAAAGACCTTCTGCTTCCAATTTTTCCTTAAAGGAAGCAGCTAATCCATTGATCTTACTTCCGTTGGTAATCTGTATACTGCGGGACTTCAACTTTTCAAGATCCGTCGGAGCCGCCGTTCCGTCCACATGTTTCTGCTTTGCCGTTCGCTTTTCACTCTCCCAGATCTTATCGATCATTTTCTTCGTCTTTGCTCCGTCCAGGGTAGCCTTCCCCTTGATCTCCTCCGCATAGGCGCGGTGGGCATAGATGAGATCACGGTCCACCTTGACAAACCCAGGCGCATACTGCTTCTTTTGGGACAAAGTAATATCTGAGATAATGACATCCCATTCCTTTTCGATAAAGTCTCTCATGGCGTCCTCGTCTTTATTCTGCTGGACATTATCCAAGTATTCCCCCCGTGGGATAAAAGCTCCCTCTTTTTTCTCAAAACGTTTGTTAAAATCCTCAGAATCCATGGCAGTGAAATACCCAATGTCCACGTTCAGTACTTCCTGGAGCAGAAGAATTCCGTATTCATAAGCCACATCTCCGGTAAAATATTCGTTGATGTCACGCAGCGTCACAATCTGGGGAATCTGGGGGCTCACCTCCATATATTCTTTGTATTTAGTAGATGACAGTGAGATCTGAGTCTTGTTTGGAATCGTGATATAATCAAGATTCCCTGTCTCTTTATCAAAAAGTTCTAACACCATCGCCCGAACCAGCTTGGTGTCTTTTTCCACACTGTAAATCAGATTACTGGACTCGGAGCCCGCATTAACATCGATCACATGCTCATACTTTGTGCTCCGCTCCTCCTTTTCAGTGGTATTATAAAACAACATCGTAAGAAAATAACTTGCAACCCCTACTGCAAGCAGCAAAATAATAATTCCCATTGTTTTTAAAAAAGTTTTTAAAACAATTTTAAACATATCTTCCCTCTCCTATCCTTGCTGAAACTCTGATATGTGACCAAACAATAGCCCTATTGTACCAGAAAATGCTTCATTATACAAGATTTTTTGCAAAATTTGAATGATCGTGGTAAACTGTAACCATACTATATTATATCATGGGAGTCAAAAAATGAAGGATACCGTAATCATTACAGGTGCCTCTGGCGGCATCGGCAGCGCTGTTGCAAAAAAGCTGGCAAAAGAGGGCTGTGAACTGTTGCTCTGCGGCAACTCATCCCCGGAAAAGCTTGAAAAACTAAAAAAAGAATGCCTCCAACACACTGAGACGTGTGTTACATTGTGCGGAGATATCAGTAAAAGCGACACGGCAAATAAGATCGTAAAAACAGCCATGGAACACTTTAAAAAAATCGATGTTCTCATTAACAATGCCGGTATCTCAAAGATCGGACTTCTTCCGGATCTTTCCGATGAGGAATGGTTTCAGATCTTAAATACAAATCTGTCCTCTGTCTTTTTCCTGTGCCGCCAGGTACTTCCCCATATGATCCATGCCAAAAAAGGCAGAATTTTGAATATATCTTCGATCTGGGGAAATGCGGGAGCCTCCTGTGAGGCCGCCTACTCTGCCACAAAAGGCGGACTCGACTCCCTGACAAAATCCCTTGCCAAAGAACTGGCTCCCAGCGGAATCTCTGTAAATGCCATTGCCTGCGGCATGATCGATACGGATATGAACGCCTGTTTTTCCCCGGAGGAGATCCTGGCCATCTGCGAAGATATCCCTGCCGGACGCATGGCCTCGACAGAGGAAACCGCCGAATTTATCTCCTTACTTCTAAAGGCACCAGACTATCTCACCGGCCAGGTGATCGGTTTTGACGGCGGATGGTGAATAAAAGTAATTCTTTCTGAACATACTATCCATGACAGAAGCACAAGCTGGCTCGACGGAGCCATTGTGCTAAGATGTCGAATTTCAAACAGGAGGAATTTCTCTATGAAACGGAAAATATTACTGATCACCGCTACGATGTGTCTGTCTGCCTTTCTTATGGCTGGATGCGGAAACAAGAAAAACGACGATGCAGCGGCATCTCCTTCTCCGGCAGCAGCTACAGAGAGCCCGGAACCTTCCGCTTCTCCGGCGGCCGCTTCTGACAACGGCACAAACGACACTGACACCACGGGCATGAACGGCGACACCAACAATGACAATAACGACGGAACCGTCAATGATAACAACTCCAACAATAACAATAACGACGACAATGTTCTTGACAAAGCCGGTGATGCTGTAGACGACACTGTGAAAGGTGTAGGAAAAGGTGTGAAAGATACCGTAGATGGTGTAGAAGATGCGGTAGATGACATGACACGATAGAATATGTAAAATGAAATATTCTATTTAAAACAAGACCTCAGTATTTGTAAGGAAAAATTGCTTTCCTTACAAATACTGAGGTCTGTCTATCATATTTATTTGCCATAGTGCACATGCAGCAATTCATGGGCACGGTCTTTCAACATTCCATTCTCATACATATTCAAAAGTGTAGGATTCTCCACTGACCGTTTAATGATCGCAGACTTATCGGCTTTATACATACCAGTTGCGCGTTCCTGCTTCACACTCTGATAGCCGAATGGCTGTCCGGCTCCGCCGATACATCCATAAGGACAAGCCATAACCTCTACAAAATCCAGTTTTTCTTCACCGCGCTGCAGCTTCTGGATCAGATTTTCTGCATTTCCAAGACCATTTACCACTCCCACACGAAGTGTCTTGCCGCCGATCTCTACCTCTGCCACCTTCGTACCTTCCAGTCCACGGATCCCGGAATACTCGATCTCCCGCAGGGCTTCATTGTTCTGCTCCGCCACATGGCGCAGGGCAGCCTCCATAACACCGCCGGTCACACCAAAGATCACACCGGCACCGGAGCTGATGGAAAATGGCATGTCTGGAGCACTTGGCTCGATCTCATTAAACTGGATTCCCAGCTCTTTGATCATCAGGATCAGTTCCTTAGTGGTTATGACATAGTCCACATCCGGTACGTTATTCCTCTTGAATTCTTCTCTCGCCGCCTCGTATTTCTTTGCCACACAAGGCATAACAGCTACCGATATCGTCTCCACCCCGGCTTCCTGATCTGCCGGCTTGTAATGCTCCTTGAGCACCGCACCAAACATCTCCATCGGAGATTTGCAGGTAGAAACATAAGGAAGTATTTCTGGATATTTAGTCTCCACAAAACGCACCCATGCCGGGCAGCAGGATGTAAAGAGCGGCATGGAATTGCCGAGAGGATATTTCTTTTCTCCATTCTCCAGTTTATAAACCAGTTCGCTGGCCTCCTCTACTACTGTCAGGTCTGCACTGAAACTGGTATCAAATACCGTGTCAAATCCCAGCATACGAAGGGCGGTAAATATCTTACCCACAGAATTCTTTCCTGCCGGAAGGCCAAATTCCTCACCAATCGCCACCCTGACTGCCGGTGCAATCTGAGCTACCACCCGTTTATCCGGAGCATACAGTGCCTGCCACACCTCTCTCAGATCATTTTTAATCGTAATCGCTGCTGTGGGGCAGACAGCCGCACACTGTCCGCAGTTGACACAGTCCGTCTCTACTATATCTCTGCCAAAAGCAGGACTTACTACCATATTGGCGCCGCGGTGGGCAAAATCAATGGCACCCACGTGCTGAACCTCATTACACATTCTCACACAGTCACCGCACAGGATACATTTGCTCGGATCCCTTACGATGGAAAGGGATGAGTCATCGATGCAGCGGTCCGGATGAGTATTGGGAAATCTGACGTTGGTCAGCCGGAATCTGGCTGCCAGCATCTGAAGTCGGCAGTTGCCGTTCTTCTCACATACCGTACAGTCACGGCAGTGGGATGCCAGAAGAAGCTCCAGGATCATCTTCCGGTGCTGATGAAGCTTGGATGTATTTGTTTTTATCACCATTTTATCTTTGGGAGGAGTGGAACAGGAGGCGATGATCCCCCCTCTTTCATCCTCCACCACGCACATACGGCAGGCACCATAAATGGACATATCTGTGTAATAACAGAAGGTAGGTACATGGACACCAGCCTTGCGGATTACCTGCAATATATTCTTTTCATCCGTAAATTCCGTACGGATTCCATCTATAACCATGTATTTTTTAGACATAAATTCTCCTTTCATGAATCCTTATAAGGTCATCCCCATAAATCGAGACCAGAAGCTGCACTTCGGAGGAAGCTATGCCTCCAAAGAAGTTTATACTTTCGAGGAGGCTATGCCTCCTTCACTGCCCCAAAGTTGCAGCCGTCCTTACATGCACCACACTTGATACATTTTGTCGTGTCAATGACATGCGGTTCCTTCACTTTTCCACTTATCGCTCCCACCGGACACATTCTGGCACATTTGGTACAGCCCTTACACAGTTCCGGATCGATCTGGAGTGTGGTAAGCGCCTTACACTGTCCAGCCGGGCATTTTCTGTCAGCTACGTGGGCAATGTACTCGTCCCTGAAATATTTCAGTGTACTCACAACCGGCGAAGCCGCCGTCTTTCCAAGACCACACAGCGCCGTTGCAGACACTGTATCAGAAAGCTTCTCCAAAAGCTCTATATGAGCCATGGTTCCTCTTCCCTCTGTAATGTCTGTCAGAAGCTCCAGCATTCTCTTGGTTCCCTCACGACATGGAACACATTTTCCACAGGATTCATTCTGGGTAAAATTCATAAAGAATCTCGCCACCTCAACCATACAGCTCTTATCATTCATAACAACAAGTCCACCGGATCCGATCATGGCACCCACTTTTTTCAGTGAATCGAAGTCCAGCTTCATATCCAGGTGGTCTTCGGTAGCACTGATACACAGACATCCTCCGGATGGTCCGCCGATCTGTACTGCCTTAAATTCGCCACCTTTGACACCGCCGCCGATGTCAAAAATAACTTCCCGCAGCGTTGTCCCCATCGGTACCTCGATCAGTCCCGTATTATTTACATTTCCTGTCAAGGCAAAAGCCTTCGTACCGTGATTGTTCTCGGGACCAAAGCCCTTATACCACTCTGCACCGTTGAGAATGATCGGTGGCACGTTACAAAACGTCTCTACATTGTTCAGCACCGTGGGCTTGTCAAACAATCCGTGTTCTACCGTACGGGGCGGCTTCACGCGGGGCATACCCCGGTTTCCCTCGATGGAGGTAGTCAGGGCGCTTCCCTCACCACAGACAAAGGCACCGGCACCCTGGCTGATATGCAGGTCAAAATCAAATCCTGAGCCAAGAATATCCTTTCCGAGCAGGCCTTTATCCATCGCCTTGTCGATGGCTGTCTGCAGTCGCTCCACCGCAAGAGGATACTCAGCGCGGACGTAGATGTAACCATGATGGGCATTGGTAGCGATAGCGGCGATCAGCATACCTTCGATCACCCTGTGGGGCTCACCCTCCATCATGGAGCGGTCCATAAATGCTCCCGGGTCTCCTTCGTCTCCGTTACAAACAATATATTTTTCTTCCACATCCTGATCCAGAACCTGCTGCCACTTTCTTCCAGCCGGAAAACCGCCGCCGCCACGTCCTCTCAGGGATGCTTCACTTACTTCGTCTACGATCTGCTGTGGTGTCATATCAAACAGTGCTTTTGCCACTGCACTGTATCCCCCCAGCGCTATGTACTCTGCGATACTCTCCGCATTGATCCTTCCACAGTATTCCAGTGCGATACGGGTCTGTTGCTTATAAAAAGGAATATCTTCCTGTTTTACATAAGATTTTAATGTCTTGTCTTTATATACAAGGCGGTCTACCACCTCATCATTGACTATACTCTTTTCAATGATCTCCTCGCAATCCTCTACCTTGACTTTCAGGTAAAGCCATCCCATCGGTTCAATTCTCAAAAGCGGTCCCATCTCACAGAACCCATGGCATCCGCTCTTCTTCAGTCCAATGCTCTCGTCATGAGGCTCTTTTTCCAAAATCAGGGCGCAGCGCAGCCCCTTCGCCTCAATAATCTCTTTCATCTTATCATAAATATCCAGAGAGCCTCCAGCCACACAGCCTGTACCGGCGCAGATCAGAATCTGTTTTTTCTGGCTGTTCAGGGAGGCTTTGTACTCTTCCTGCTTTGCAATCAACTCTTCTCTTGTATTAATCTTCATCTGCCTCCCCCTCCTTGTCCTGCTCCTTTAGTGTTTGAATCAATTCCCTTGCCTTTTCCGGTGTCATCGCCGGATGAACATGGTCGTTCACCGTACATACTGGCGCCAGTCCGCAGGCTCCCAGACAGGATACGGTCTCAACTGTAAACATCATATCATCCGTCGTAGGCTTTGCTTCACTGACTCCTAGAATTTTGCGAAATTCTTCCAGGATCGGAACGGATTTGCGGACATGGCATGCCGTTCCGTCACAGATCTTAATCACATACTTTCCCTTTGGCTCCAATGAAAAATTTTCATAGAATGTGGCAACCCCATAAATTTTTGCTTCACTGAGTTTGAGCTTCTTCGATATGTACCCCAGCGCTTCCTCCGGAAGATAATGATATTCCTTTTGGATCTCCTGCATAATAGCGATCAGAAGCGTGCTGTTATAATCATGCGCCTGCAGAATCTCATCCAGCTTTGCAATTTCCTGATGTGTCAATGTATTTCTCCTTTCTGTTTCATATCATACGTTAATGATAAAATTATACCATGAGAAGCTATTTTATACAATGTTTTTTATACAAAATACACAAAAAGATCGTATAGATCAGTCCTATAATCGTTAAAATTGCACCTGCACGGATTCCAGGGGTGGCATATCTGAGCTCAATGTCATGTTTTCCCTCCGGGATCAGGGCTCCCAGGTACATCTTATTGATTCTGCCCACCTCTGTTTTTCTGCCATCCACCAGAAGAGTATATCCCTTTTTGTAAGGCACCGCCAGACAGAGAATCTTTTCCCGGTAAAGCTCCAGGCTCCCCCTCAGGCCGTTTGTCTTGATCTCTACACCGCGCAGGCTTTCCTGGTTTCTCTCTGCCACCTTCCGCGCCAGCCCCTCCATGGGAACCTCTGCCAATTCGATATTCTCCAGCCGATAGGCAGCAGGACCATTGATGCGGAAGGATAATGTCTCGGTCTGACCTGCCTTTTCTTCTGACGGACTTCCCAGATTCACAAGATAATCCTTTCGTCCGAAATAAAAATCATAGGTTGGGTCAGAGATCAGAAAACTCTTGGATACAGCTCCCAGACTAACATTCGCCCAGGCAGTATTCTGGTTCGATTCCAAAAGTTCCAGCCCTGACAGACGAAGATAATACTCACAATCCTTTTTCCGCTGAAAGGTGACAGAAAATGTCCCGTTCTTTTTCTTTACTTTCAGCTTCCCGCTCTGCCATTTCATATGTTTCACATCAGACATTTCAAAGGGGAGGGAGGTCCATTCCTGATGAATCTGCCCTTTTTTCACAGTCTCCGACTTTGCCGCCACTCTCTCAAGCCCAGAACCTCCTTCCGGAACGGCAGCAGAAAGAAGGGTATTCTGGCGGTCGAACACCCCGGCGCTGTCAAATTCCGTTTCGGGCACATAGGTATCATAGGTATAACCGATGGAGGTCCGGTTGTTGTTTTTATACAACTTTTCCCCCTTTCCCAAATCCTGATACATAGAAAACCCATAGGGCACAGAGGCCCCGTCTCCGCTCACTACGTAATGTACATTCGCCAGATTTTCCAATATGCTTCTTCCGTCATTTCCAAGCATCCGATGGGTAAACATCAGATCCGGCGTATTTTCCATGGATTTCATATAGGCAGAATATCCGGAGCTGATCACGCTGTAATAGACGGAAATGCCACTGTATGCCTGGGGAGCCCCCGCCACAGAACGGTTCGGGTTCTCTCCCTGATCCGTCATCACATCGATACGCTCCAGCGAAGCCAGATCCTCCGAGACCGCCTTTACCCCCTCACTCTCATAGGCCTTTTTCACACTTCCAGCATCCATATAGGCATCCGACATAGCTGTCCCCATTGTTCCATACATCAGATTTCCATTCACGATAAGATTCAGCAGAAGTAATCCCCACAGCGCCCGCTCCCTCCACCTCTTCTGGCGGATCAGGCAGAGGACAGCCAGGGTCAGTCCCAAAAACAGGATCATAATGCCAGTATGCCAGATCCCCTCCCTGCTCGTAAACAGGCAGCAGAGGATGACATAACAGCCACACACCAGAATTATTTTTTTTCTATCGCTGCGCTCCAGACACAATAGGGAAGGCAGCATCAGAACAAGCGCCAGAGAAAGCAAAAAAGCTGGGATAAACATAAAACGATTGGTGATATAGCCAAAACCATTGAATACATATCCCGCAAGGGGCGAGGCCACTGCCAGGATGCTAAGAATCACACATACTTTCAGCGTCCGGTACTTCTTTTCTCTCCGCAGCAGGAGCAGCCCACAGGCAAGAAGAAGGATCACCGCCATAGAAAAGTATCCCACTGCCCCAGCGTCATCATTTTCTGTTACGCTTATAAAATGTAAAAACATGTTTTTGTAGTATTCCAGTGGATAGAGAAGCAGCGAAGAAGCCGATATGTATGCCTCTCCCCGACTGCTCTCCAAATATCCGAAAATACAGGGCACAAACAGCACTCCCGACAAAAGAACACCGCCGGCTGACACCAGAAGACAGCGCAGCCCCTCCTTCCAGACTGCTTTTATTTCCCTGCCGTGGCGTGAAAAGCTCCGGGCAGCAAAATAACACACACCAGCGATTACGGTCATATAAAAGAAATAGTACCCACTGACGATACTAAAAAACACACTGAATATAAGCAGAAGGGGGGACTTCCGGCGCATCACCTTCTCCAGGCCGAGAAACACCAGCGGCAGATAAATCATGGCATTCAAAAAAAAGGGATCTTTCACCGACCACAGGGCAAAACCGCAAAAGCAGTAAACCAATGCTCCGTACACGCTGAAGCGGCGCTGCTGTTTCATCCCCTCGCAATACACGAGAAAAGCGGCTCCCGACAGATACAGCCGGAGTACGGTCAAAAAACCATAGACATATTCGGTCCACTGTCCCCTGGAGGGCAGCAGGGCCGCTAGAAGTACCAGAGGGTCCCCCAGCCCATAATTGGCAAAGGTGGTGATGATATCCTCTCCCTGGCCAATGGTATAGTCCATCATAGGAACTGTGAACTCCCCGCTGAGAATACCAGAAGCCAGTTCCCGGTAATAGGATATCAGATAGCGCAGGGCGGGATAGTATTGACGAAAACCATCACTCTTCCAGACAAAACTCTTTCCCCGGATGAAAAATGCAAGAAATGCTCCCGCAAAAACCACAAGGAACAACAGGGTATATTTCAAAAAACATTTTCTTCTGCTCATACGATATACTTACCATCCTTTCAATGCCGGTTATCCCAGATACCTCTGGCGGTCCCTCTTCTCCCGGAGCTTATCTTTCGTGGTAATATGGTATTTGATCAGCCTGCTCTCGTTTTTGCTCACAACGATACTCTGGATAATGACCATATATCGGATATCACCGTATTCCCGGATCCACGCCGCCAGCGCATCACTGAAGGCATCTTTTTGAATAAAAAACACACTGCGCCTGGTATCCTGTTCCTGCATGTACTGCAAAAATTCTCTTCGGCTTGTAAAAGCTGGCATATAGACCACACTCCGTCCCAGTCTGTGATTTTTTCCCTTTTTAAACTCCTCCAGCGTCTGCCGCCAGCCCAGTCCTATATCTCCACTGCTGACCGCTTCACTGTCCAGTCTGTTGATCCACTCCGTTACCTTGTCCGGAGAATCAAAGACCGGAAAACCATGTTCACTCCCCAGGCTGTCCAGTCCATAGCGCCATGCCATATCAGTCTGATCATCCACAAACTGGCATACCGGCCTTCCCAGAGCCTTCATCACAAACATCTCTTCCCCATACTCTCCCACCAGGGCATGACATCCCGCAAGAACCTCCAGAGGTTCCTGATCTTCCGGGAAAAATTCGATATGCTTCCAGATATTTTCCTTAAACCTGCGGCGGATGATCCTCGGAAAACAGAAAAGGATCTTCCTTCCCTCCTCCAGTCTCTCATCCAGTTCCGTCAGTTTCTTTTTGAGACTGCTCAGAAACAGATAATTTTTGCTGTCCTTCAATCCCGGAAATTCCCTGACAGAAGGCATGTATGCCACCCGCACTGTACCGTCGTCCTCTATGTGTCCCGAATGCAGCAATGCCCTCGTCATAAAGAAACAGCCCTTATCCCGGCAGATCTCTGCCATATTATACTTTTCCAGCTGGGGAATGAACTGTTCTTTCAATTCCTCTGGAAATAGGATTTCATCCGCCTGGGCGAGACTGAGCTGTATCCCCTGGATGTTTCTGGCACCACAGACCACCTCCGTCCCCTGGGCTGCCAGTGAGGGAAGAAAATCCGTAAAGATCAGGCGCTGATCCTTTCTTTTTCTGAAAAATCCCGGAAATGACCGATTGTTGATCAAATACTTTGCAGTCGCCAGAAGCTCCAGATAATGTTCAGAATTCATATCCACATAACGGATAAGGGAAGGAAAGGTCTGGGAAAAGGCGCAGACTTTTTCTAAGTCCGCTGCTGCCACATACACCTTATATTCTGGGTGTTCTGCCAGATCCATGGCGATATAATATCCCATTCCCCGCAGATCATTTCCATGATAACACTCTACCAAAACCGTAGTTTTTTCGATTTGCCGCTCTTCTGTCAGCTCCTCATACCGCTCCGACCGCCGTTTTTTCTTTGTGCTCTTCGTCTCTTCCTGGGATGGCGTCCCAGAAGGTGCATCTGCCTTTTTGTTTTCTTTCTTGTCAGCGGCCTTCTCCATTTTCCTCTCCGACGACCTCTCTGCCTTCTTCCCCTCTTTTGCCTCTGTTGTCTCCAAGGCTGCATATTCTTCGGTATCTCTCCACCCTGAAAAATACTGGTCTAAAAGCGCAAAGGCTCGTTTTTTAAATTCCCGCTTAAAAATGATGTCATCATAATTCTGCATCTCGTCAAAGCGGGCATAGATATGACGGAGATTGAAAAAAAGGAGGGTGTCATAAAACCGTTCAAACATCCCCCGCTGCTGATAAGCATCGTTCATAATCTGCAGGGCATCGATGATCTGCCCGTGCTTTTCATTGAAGGTGCTGATGGTGCCTCCCTTTCTTCCCTTAATATAATAGTACAGCTTTTCATGTACCCGGCCCACTTTCTTCGCATCCATAAAAAGCGGAAAAATGGCACACAGATCCTCGAAAATGATCCCCTTGCGAAAGGAAAAACCACTCTGCTCCAAAAGTTCCCTGGTATAGAGCTTATTCCAGGGATAGGGGGAATTAATGCGTAAAAGCATGGGGTTCTCATATATATTTTGGTTGAATTCTCCTTTATATCCGGTCTGATACACCGTAATCTCCCCGGTCACTTCGTCGCAGCCATAGTATCCACAGGTAACCATATCACAGTTCTGTTCCTCTGCTTCCCGGTACATCAGCTCGTACATTTTCGTACTCACGAAATCATCACTGTCCACAAATCCGATATATTCTCCGGATGCTTTAGACATCCCAAAATTTCTGGCCTCTGCCTGTCCCTGATTTTCCCTGGTGTACAACATCACCTTTTCCGGGTAGCGCTCTGTATATTCTTCAATGATTTCCCCCGTCCGGTCCGTACTGCCGTCATTAACCACAATGATCTCCAGATTCTCATAGGTCTGGCTGACAAGAGAATCCAGACACCGGCGGATATAATTTTCTACATTGTATGCCGGCACAATGATACTGATCAATTTCTCATTCATGCTGCCACCTCCTTTTCCTCTAATGTTTTTTCAAACATGTCTCCAAAGGCAAACCAGTAAGCAAATGCCGGAAATACCTCAAAGGGAAGAAACAGGCATTCGGTTAGCGTCGCCACAAGAAATCCTACACAGATCGCTGGTATCAAAAAAGCGTAGGTGGCATTTCTTCTTCGGTTTGTCATATAAAACAAGATAGAACGAATCAGGCTCAATACAGTGATGACACTGTAAAACAGCATACTTGGCACACCATAGGTATAGGCAAACTGGAGCCAGTTGTTGTGGGCGTGGGACACTTGTTTGTTGTTTATCTTCATTGTTACCCTTTTATGCCCTTTGATATTCAATTTCTGTATATAAGCTTTGTAGATCGTGATGCGCCCGGATGATATTTTATTCAGGGTGGCATTGCTGTCCAGGCTTCTGACGATCCGCCCCCAGATCCCATTATTTTCCGTTTTATGATCTGTCACCTGAACACTCTCAATCTCATCGAACTCAGCCAGCACTTTATCTCCAATGTCTTCTATTTTTTCCCCATTGGAAAGATAGAGCACGTCCTCATCAAACATGATGGGATGATTCACCAGCTTTGGAAGATGTTTGATGCCTGCAAAATATACGGGATAGCACACTGCTGTGACCAGCACCAGAGCTGCCAGTCCCTTTAGGAACCCAGCATAACGTCCCTGCTTTTTTCCCATATAGATCCGGACACCGATCCACAATAGGAAGACCGCACCGATGGCCAGCATCGCTGTCCTTGCCTGGGATACCAGCAGATAAAACAGGACGAGAGCCAGCTGGAGATAGGTAGGAAGACTTTTTCTGAATTTTTTTCCCGTTTCCACATTCCAGTCCAGATCTGACATATATACTGCAAAGATGACATAGAGATACAGACCAAAGGTATTGGGATTGGTAAAGATCCCTGCATACCTGCCGCCCTCAAAATAGGGACGGAACAGAAAGGAGATCACCGCCATCAAAAGGAAGGAATACTTCACCGCATCCTTAAAGGCTTTCCACAACAGATCCTTCCGGCTGTGGTTCTGCCATACGAAAAATACCCCGGTAAACACAAGGGCGAGTATGATTCCCAGACCGCATGCTTTTTTGCTCACAAGCAGATCTGACAGCGTAAACACGATACACATGCCAAACCAGGCGATACACATGGATCTGCGCCAGGGTTTTCTCTGCAGGGAGCGGTCCAGTGACAACAATGCAATCAGAAGCATCAGAAAGATACCACACACCGTATTATAAAAATAGCTTTCCTTCAGAAGTACATAACGCACGATGCAGAACAGTACCAGATCTGCGATAAAACACCCCGTCAACAATCTGTATTTAACCTTTGAACTTATTTTCCCCATAATTGGAATCCATGGAGATAACAAACTGATAAATAAGTCCTGAAGCTTATCAATCATATTCCTTCTCCTCCAAAACCTTTTTATCTCAACACAGCCGCCACTGTCTGAAATAATATGCTGATGTCCCGGAAAAAGGAGTAATGGCTCAGATATTCAAGATTGTACTCCATTTTCGCCGGGAGAATCTCCTTTGTGTAAACCTCATCGACGTCCTTTCCCTGGGACAAAAGCCGCTCTTCATCTTTATACTGGATGCTGGCTGTGGAAGTAACCCCCGCGGGAAGCAGCAGCGTTGCATACATAACATCGCTGTAACACTCCACATACTTCTCCACCTCTGGCCGCGTTCCCACAAAAGACATCTCACCCTTTAATATATTCAGCAGCTGCGGCAGCTCATCCAGCCGCACTTTTCGTAGAAATTTCCCGATACTTGTCACTCTGGCATCCCCACTGACCGTCACCTGGGACCCCTGACCAGATACTCCCGACACCATTGTGCGAAACTTGTAGATCCGAAACCGCTTTCCATATGTAGTCACCCGGACCTGGCGAAAAATAACCTCTCCTGGAGACGTCGCCTTTACTGTGATACCGATCAATACCATAAAGGGAAATAATACGATCAGCAGCAACAGGGACATGACCACGTCAAAACAGCGTTTTGCCACCAGCGCCCCCCGCTTTTTTTTCAATTCTTCATAATAGTACAATACTTCCTGATTTCGCATCTCATCAGGAAGATGCTCCCATTTTCTCATATCCCTCTCCCATTCTCCGTTTCATGTGCTGTGCCAGTGCTCCTTAATGATCCAGTGTCAGCAGCTCCTGTTCTAACACGCCCAGCACATATTCCACTTCTTTCTCTTTTAACAAAGTATGCAGCGGCAGGCTGATCTCATTCTCAAATACTTGAAAGGCACGGGGAAAGTCTTTGATATCAAACCCCATATTTTTATATGCCGTCAGCATCGGGAGCGGTTTATAATGAACATTTGCCGCCACTCCCTGTTCTGCCATCTTCTCGATCAACATATTCCGCTCCTCCCGTGTACAACCCAGGACCCGCAGCAGGTATAGATGACCACTGGAACAGATCTCCCCATGGTAATGAACAAGGCTTCTGCATTCAAATTCTTTCAGCTTTTCGTTGATTCTTTTTATCCCCTGGTCATAAAGCCTGATCAATTGGCGGCGCCTCGCCAAAAGCTCCGGATATCTCCTGAGCTGAACCAATCCGATGGCCGCCTGGATATCCGTCATGTTGCATTTATACGCCGGCGACAGGATATCATATTCCCAGGCACCCGCCTTTGTCTTTGCCAGGGCGTCCTTGGACTGACCGTGCAGTGAGAGCAGCATGAATTCCCGGTAAATATCCTCCGGGTCAATTCCGTCAAAATCCCTCCATACCACAGCTCCCCCCTCAGCGGTGGTCAGATTCTTTACCGCGTGAAAAGAAAATGAAGTAAAATCTGCAAACTGCCCTGCCGGCTGCTCTCCAACCCTGGCGCCAAAGCCGTGGGCACAGTCGGCCAGCACCAGGATCCGCCCCAGCGCTTTCTGATATTTATTCTCTCCGGAACAAAAGATCTTCTTCTTTTTCTCAACAATCTCATAAATCCGCCTGTAATCGCAGGGCACCCCGGCGATATCCACTGGTATCACCGCTTTTGTGGCAGGAGTGATCCGCTCCTCCAGATGGTTATAATCCATCTCAAAAGAATCCTCTGCTGTATCCACCAGAACCAGCTTGGCTCCTGTATGGCATACGGCACTCGCCGTAGCCGTATAGGTATAGGCACTGGTGATCACCTCATCCCCCGGACCAATGCCAAACAGCCGCAGCGTCATCTCCATACATGCCGTGGCGGAGTTTAGGCATACCGCCTTCGGCGTCTGGCACCACGCCGCGATCTGACGCTCGAATTCTTTCGTCTTAGGTCCCGTGGTGATCCATCCGGAACGAAGGGTATCTGCTACTTCTTCTATCTCTTCTTCCGTGATATCCGGTGGTGAAAATGAAATCTTCATATCCTTTCTCCTTTCCCTGGCCTGTATTGAAAACAGGAGACTCCTGCTGGCAGCAGAGGAATCCCCTGTGATATCTTTTCCTGTCAAAGCCCCGATCACGGACAGTTGATCAGTTTCTCAGTTTTTAAATCCGGGAAGGCTTTGAGAAGAGGTATTGTCATTTGTATTGTCCTTATCATCTTTATTATCCTTTTCCTCCTCTTTGGAGTCCGGTGTAGCCTTCAACAGTTGTTTGATCTTCTTGGTAATCTTTGCCACAGAATCATAATCCGGCTCACATACCCACAGCCGACGGGACTGGTAGGCAAAGGTCGTTTTCTTTGAACCTGTACCGGTGGCATTTGCATATCTGATCTTCCACTGGGACATGTCATCCAGCTGCATCTTCACAAGAGATGTGATTTCTTTCGTAGACATATTCGTCTGGAAACTCTTGGAAGCCGTCTTCAGAAGTTTTGTATACTTCGGCAGGATGTTTGGTGACATCGCCTTATTTAATATCGCCTCGATCATATGCTGGTGGTTTCGACCCCTCTGGGCATCACCAGTGGCAAAGTGATGTCTCTCACGGCAGAACGCCAGAGCCTGTTTACCGTTTACATGGTTATAACCCTTCTTAAAGCTTGGTCCCCAGTCAGAAGTGAAGTCAAAGTCTGAATAAACTTTCACTCCTCCCAGCAGATCCACGATCTTCTTGAAGCTGGTAAAGTTTACTCTCAGATAATAATCGATATCTATATCATACAGCATCTCCAGTGTCTTCACGGAACAGTCCACACCGTGGGTTCCGGCATGGGTCAGTTTATCTGGTATTCCGTTTGACACAGAGAGAGGCACATAATAATCTCTTGGCGTCGAGGTAAGAAGGATTTCCTTCGTATTCGGATTGACTGTCATGATAATGTTGACATCACTCCGGCTGGTGGTCTTGATATCTCCGTACTCATCGTTACCACTCAGGTAGATATTGAATGGCGTCGTTGTGATATCATCCAGCTGCTCTTTTTCTTCAATGACCGTCTCAACATGATGAGTATTGAGAACCCTCGTGTCTTCCGAAAAGGTCTTATAATAATCCTCGATCAGATTGCGGTTCGCCTCATTGATCACGATGGCATTGACATCCTTGGCATAGAGCGCATCGATCAGCGTATCATTGTCCCGGTACTCTGCCTTTAAAGGCTCCTGACCAATCGCCTTTTGTACCTCTGCCAGCATTTTATCTGTGTTGGCACGATCGTTCACATCCAGGATTCCAAATTTATACTCCTTTGTGTCGTATATGCTCTGAGCTGGGTCATCTTTCATTACAATACAGGAAATCTGATCCACCTTCACCTGCTGGTCCGCCATCTCATCAATCGCCGAGTAGGTATTGATGCAGTAGTAACCGCCTCCGGCGTAAAACAAACAAATTACAACACACAGAACCCGTCCGATGATACGACTCTTGTCTGTCATCTGGCTGATGATCGCATAGGCAAGGAAAAACACACAAATCCCGATCAACGCTACCATATATTTTGTCGAAAAGAGATCGACATAAAAAGCAATCCCGACCAGCCCTGCACTCACCAGCAGCTGGACCACAAGAAAAACAATACTTATCTTTCTGCTCAACAAAGTTTTCAAGAAACATCCCTCCACATTTTTTCTTCTCCCAGCAGCTTCTAAAACGACACCGCCAGGCTGTCAGTATCTTCCCAGATCCTTCCATAAGAACCCAGAACATTTTTATTATATACCAAAAAGATCAAAAAATCAATTCCAAAAGTCGTAATGTGGCATTTCCATCCAATTTGTCAAACATTTGTTTTGTAAAGGCAGCCGACTTATTCTCTCCCGCCATTTGCAGACACTCCAGTACCTCTTCTGTACTACGCACAACTTTTCCAGGCACAAAGCTGCGATAATCCCTGTAAAAACTTCTTCCCTCTTTTTCAAACTGCTCCAGATCATAGGCATAAAAAATCATCGGTTTATTACGGAGACAGTACTCGAACACAATCGAGGAATAGTCCGTAATAAGCACGTCTGCCGCTGCCAGCAGCGTCGTAACTCCAGGATATTCAGATACATTTATGATATTGTCCCATCTATCCTCTTCCCAGGATATCTTCTGTGCCACATGGGGATGCAGGCGAATCAAAAGTACATCCTCAGAACCCATTCGATCTGACATTTTCTGCAGATCCAAATGAATCCCCGGTGAGTCCACCTCACTGTCCCGGAAAGTGGGGGCATATAAAATACAGCGTTTTCTACGAACCTGCGGGTACTGATCTAAAAACTGCCCTCTCTTGTCCTCCAGAAAACGAGAATCCAGAAGAAGATCTGTCCGCGGCAGTCCAATGGGATAGATCTTGTCTTCACTCACTCCAAAGGCACTGGCATACTCTGCCTTCACCTCTTCGGAGTTCACAACCAGATGGGTAATGTTTTGGTTAGCTCGGTACTCCAGCTTCCCCAGGGCACCGGTATTCACGTCCTGTCCAAATTTTTTTATGGTTCCGGTCCCGTGCCAGAGCTGCACGACTTTTACCGATTTTGGAAAATGAAGATATGCCATGGGCAGAAATTCATTGTCCAGAAATACATAGGACGCCGTGGCAAGGTGGTATGCCTTTCGGATAAAAAAGTTTACCGGATCCGTGATCCGGTCCCTTCTCGTAAACCAGACCAGGCGGTATCCTTCCTCTCTCTGCCGGATCGCGTCTGCGGTGATCCCTATATTCCCCTCCGGGCTGTCATCATGGGTCGCCACAAGAAATATCTTTTTCCGGTCTCTGGGGAATAGACGGGACAGATAGTAGAACATGGCAAATAATAAATAACCTGCTTTTTTAATCATTTTCTTTACTAAATCCCAGATCTTCCTTTATCTTTGACGTAGAGATTCCCTCTGTTCTGGGAAGGTAAACCACTTCACAGTAATCTTTCAGAAAATCAAATTTTCCTTCCCAGTCATCTCCCATAACAAATACGTCCACATCATTGTTCACCACATCATCGATCTTCTGCTCCCAGGTATATTCTGGCAGTACCTCATCTACGTACTTGATCGATTCAAGTATAATCTTGCGGTCCTCAAAAGAATGATATGCCTTTTTTCCTTTTCCCGCATTGAATTCATCACTGGAAACCACTACGATCAGATAATCCCCCAGCGCCTTGGCGCGGCGAAGCAGATTAATATGCCCCACGTGAAGCAGATCATACGTACCATAAGTAATTACCTTTTTCATTTTATCCTCCATTCTGCGCCTGTTCGCATACTACGTATCTAACTGACGATCCTCCAACGTCCTCAGTCATCCCGTTCCATACCAAGTTTTTCATCATACAGGTCCACCACATCCTCCACATCGCCCTGGGCGATCAGCCTGCCCTGCTCTAACAGGATTCCCTTATTGCACATCCGCAATACCTGATCCGTGGAATGGGATACAAAAAGCACTGTCACGCCTTTATCAAACATGCTCTGGATACGTGCCTCACATTTTTTCCGGAAACGCTTGTCGCCTACACTGAGCACCTCATCCAATATGAGGATCTCCGGCTCCACCACAGTAGCGATAGAAAAGCCGAGTCTCGACTTCATACCCGACGAATAATTTTTAACCGGAACGTCGATGAATTTACCCAATTCTGAGAACTTAACGATCTCATCATATTTTTCCTGAATAAATTCTTTGCTGTAGCCCAGCACCGCACCATACAAATAAATGTTCTCAGCTCCGGTATATTGTTTGTCGAAACCAGCTCCCAGCTCCAGAAGCGGTGCAATCTTCCCATAGCAGTCTACATTTCCCTCCGTGGGTTTGAGCACTCCCGCGATCACCTTTAACAGTGTACTCTTTCCGGCGCCGTTTAATCCGAGGATCCCCACCCGGTCCCCCCGTTTTATCTCAAAATCTACATCCTTGAGCGCCCAGAATTCCTGGTACATAAGCTCTTTCTTCATCATCTTTATAATGTATTCTTTAATGTTATCTACTTTCTGGGAGCTGAGATTGAATTTCATGCTGACATGATTTACCCTCAGAGCCAGATTCTTCTTCGCCATTGCTCTTCTTCCTTCCGTTCGTTGATTACTCCTTAGATATGATACAAGGGTCGAAAGGTCAAAATGCCGTTCATGCTTGCATGGAAAGGCATTTGAACTTGAGACCTGCCAAACATGAGAAAGTAGCGATTTACGTAGTAAATCAGCGGATTTCGAATGTTTGAAGGATTGCGGTAATTGCAACGCAATGAAGCAATCCGCAAGTATCAGTTGGGGACAAAATCTTTTTGGCCCCAACATCCTTAGATGTTCAAAATAAATGTATCCTGTTTGCGGTAGAATAGAAACATCCCGATACCGATCAGCACTGCACTTACTCCAAAGGTATAGGCAAGCATCGTCATATCAAAGGGTTGTCCAAACAAGCTTCGCCTGAAATTATCAATAATACCGAATAACGGGTTCAGCTTAACTACCTTTCTCGTCGTGTCTCCCAGACTGCTGGCAAAATAGAAAATCGCACTGCAGTACATTATAAGCATCAGCATAACGCTCCATAAATATTCAATATCCCGGAAAAATACACATAGCGTAGCGAGAACCAGTCCCGCTCCCACCGCCAGCATCAAAAGATTGATCAGCGGCACCACGGACAACAGCATGTAGCCATTCATCGGCGCCTTGTAGGATCCTGTGGCAAGGAAAAATACCATCACACATACGAGCACCACAAGAGAGATCACAAAGATCACAAAATTGGATAAAATCCCCGACAGTGGATACATGTACTTCGGCACATATACTTTTTTGATCATTCCACCGTTAGCCCGGATCGAGCGCATGGCACTGTTGGTGGAAGAAGAAAAAAAGGAATACAAAAGACGTCCTGTCAGTACATATACCGGAAAGGGAACCCCTTTAAAAGCGGGATCCTGTCCTTTTCTCCCCAGCATCGGTCCAAATACCACACTCAGAACGATCATCACCAGCAATGGCTCAATCAGCGTCCACATGATACCAAGATAGCTTCTCCGGTATTTGAGCTTGATGTTTTTCTTCGCCAGCTCCCCGAGCAGATACCGGTATTTGTTAAAGTTCTTAATCACCTGTGACATAATATCATAGTCCTCCATCTGTGCAGGAGCCTGTTTTTTGATCTGCTCCGTGCCATCTCTGTGTCAAACTTATTTTTTAATCATTTGATTATATCATTACTAAGTCGGATTCGTCAACTTTTTTGTAAATGCCGGGATTTTTCTTCCCGATCATATAGTATATCCAGTGCAGCTTCCTTTACGATATAATGTCACACTTTTCGTAATAGTATCTCACATCCTTTCCGTGTAAATCGGAACGAAAAAACGCTGGAAGCCGCGGTATAGGCCAGCATCACCGTCAGCATGCTCGTAGCCAGCATGGCCGCAGCCGCACAGAACAGCATTCCCATGGCTGCTCCCTCGAGCATTCCTTCCAGAAAGGCCTCTGTCATGTCGCCGCCATCCCCAGGACCACGTTCTTGTTCTGATACAGTTCTGCACCGATGGCGCTGGCGATATTGCACTCCGGCAGGCTGAACATCCCGCTGGGATCCTTATACTTCACCGGGTTTGTGGTGCTACTATATAAAAGTAGACATGATCAGGAGAACATGTTATTATATTATCAGACACAAAGGAGGTATCTTATGTCTA
>CANBKJ010000011.1 GCA_947369165.1 uncultured Lachnoclostridium sp. | reverse complement strand
AAAATAATAAAAAGAATATGTACTTTCCTTTCAGGAAAATACATATTCTTTTTTCATCAAACCAAAGTACAGGATACTTTCTCAGCAATACCAGCTGGGATGCTGTTTCGTCCTGTGCCATTCGGCTAAACTACTTCCGCCAGCTCTGGGGAAAGGTGTACTCTTCTCTTTCATCCAGCGTTCCAAAGGAGTAGCCCTTTTCTGCTATAAGGTCTATGATTTCCCCCAGAACCTTGGAGGTATTCTTCGTGGAGTTGGAGTCGTGAAGAAGAATGATGGGCTGGTCAAACTTCTCCAGATCCTTCGCCACATTTTTATAGATAACCGCCTTCGGTACATTCTGTCCCACTGAATCTTCCCCAGAGACGTTCCAGTCATAACTGACTACATTTTCTTTCTTCAGCTTCGCCAGAAGATCATCCACGATCGGGCAAACATAACCATTGTTGCTGCCCCATGGAAAACGGTGCAGCTTTGGCAGAATTCCTGTCACCTGGCGGATCCGCTCACGGCACTGGTTGAAATCCTCAAAAAATGTGACTTCATTACAATACATTTCATCCTTTTTATGAGAAAAGGTATGGACCCCGATACTGTGGCCTTCCTCTAATTCCCGCTTCACGATCTGTTCCCTCTCCGTGGTGATCTCATTGCCCACAAGGAAAAACGTCGCCTTTGCCTTTTTATTCTTCAAAGTATCCAATATATCCGGCGTGATCTCACTGGGGCCGTCGTCAAATGTCAGATACGCGGTCTTTTCTAATTTTTCCTTCGGATCACCAGAAGATTCCTTGAAGACTGCTACATTCTCTGCCGTCTCTTTCGGCGTATTTTTTTCAAATTCATGGAAGATCATTACACTTAAAATACAGACACCAAATATGTAAAATACCCTTTTCACCATATCACCCAATGAAACGATTTTCATTTTATTATATTCAACAACAGGGAAAAGGTTCCGCCAGGATACCCCTTTTTGTCAGCCAGGTGGTGCATTTGAACCCAGTTACGTCCTGCGCCAGCAACTAAAAGGTTTATTCTTTAACTCTCAGTGTAATCTCTCCCGTGTGAAGCACCCTGACCTGGTTCCTGCCCTCTTCATCCAGGCACTGGACCACAAGTCCGCCGTCGTCATTGATATCCAATGCCAACCCTTCTCTCCACACATCCTTTTCCAAAAAAGATATTTCTCTTCCAATAACATTGGAATACTCCCGGTATTCCTTCATAAAAGTGCGGTCTGTAAGATGGGAATAAATCTCCCAGAATTCATTGATGACTGCTGCAGCCAGCCGGTTTCTGGGCACACTGGTATCTTTCGCCACACTGCCGGCCCGTTTCTCCAGATCCTGGGGGAAATCCTCAGTCTTGTAATTGATGCCGATGCCTACGACAACGGTGTCGATCTTTCCCACCTCAAAATCCGATACTGCTTCCGTCAAAATCCCGCAGATCTTTCGGTTCTCCCAGTAAACATCATTCACCCATTTGATCTGAGGACAGATTCCCAGCACCTCCCGGATCCCGCGGCACACCGCCACAGATGCCGCTGTGGTGATCAGGATGGCATCGGAACCTGCCAAATCTGGTTTCAGCAGTATGCTCATGTAAATACCGGTATTCGCCGGAGAATAAAAACTTCTTCCCAGCCGTCCCTTTCCTTTAGTCTGCTCTTCTGCCAGTACAATCATCCCGTTTACGCCGTTTTCCAAGGCAATTCGCTTCGCTTCGACATTCGTAGAATCTATAGTTTTGTAGACTTTGATCGGGAATTTTCGACACCTGTCGTCCAATTCCAGGCGGATTCCTTCCTCACTGAGCACATCTGTCATCTCCAGCAGCCGGTAACCCCGGTTGTTTACCGCCTCGATCTGATACCCTTCGCTTTTTAATGCCTTGATGGCTTTCCAGATAGAGGTCCGGGAGACTCCCAGCTCTCCGGCGAGCTCTTCACCTGACAGATCCTGTTCCCTGTTTGCTTCCAGGATCGAGAGCAAATCCGTCTTTACACTCATTCTTCCCCCTCTTTTCGTATGATATCAAAGGGTTCCAGAGTACATTCCGTACATATGGTTATACTCTGTCCCGGATGGGGGCAGTTTTCCATCTCATTTCCGTCTTCGTCCCTCAGGGCAAGAACTTTTGTCCTTATATTTTCCCCAGAGGGCTTCATGATCTCCACCTCATCCCCCACAGAGAATTTATTTTTCTGCTCAAACATGCCGGAACCATCTGAATCGGCGCGGCTGATCATTCCGAGATAGACATACCCTTTGACATAGGTATTATGATCGTAAATCTGGCTTTCATGGGAGGTGGGACCAAAGAAAAATCCGGTGGTAAACTGCCGGTATGTGCATTTTGCGATTTCCTCCTTATAATACGGAATATTTTTCTCGTATTTTTCTGGATCTTCAAAATAATCATCCAGCGCCTTGCGGTAAGTCCGGGAGACCACTGCCACATACAATGCGGTTTTCATCCGTCCCTCGATCTTAAAGCTGTCGATCCCCGCTTTTACCAGCTCCGGTATGTGCTCGATCATACACAAATCTTTGGAATTAAATATATACGTTCCCCTCTCATTTTCCTCCACGGGAAGATATTCTCCAGGACGCTTCTCCTCCATAATATAATATTTCCAGCGGCAGGGGTGGGTGCAGGCACCCAGATTGGCATCTCTTCCAGTAAAATAATTGCTCAGCAGGCAGCGTCCTGAATAGGAAATGCACATGGCTCCGTGGACAAAGGTCTCGATCTCCAAATCCTCCGGTATGTTTTTCCGGATATCACCAATCTCTTCTAAGGAGAGCTCCCTGGCAGTCACAACTCTCACCGCCCCCTGATCTTTCCAAAAACAAAAGGTCATATAATTTACATTGTTGCTCTGGGTACTGATATGAATATCTATCTCCGGGCACACCTCTCTGGCAATGGAAAAAACACCCGGATCTGATATGATCAGCGCATCCGGCCTGATGTCTTTCAGCTCATGAAAATAATCCCGCACGCCCTCTAAATCCCGGTTATGTGCGGTTATATTTGCGGTCACATAGACTTTCTTTCCCCGGCTGTGAGCATACTCAATTCCTTTTTTCATATCCTCGGCGGAGAAGTTCTTCGCCTTTGCCCGGAGCCCATACATCTCTCCTCCAATGTAAACAGCATCTGCTCCGTATTCCACCGCTGTTTTCAGCACCTCCAGACTGTTTGCCGGCGCCAGTATTTCTGGTTTTTTTCCTTTCATTGCCTTCTCCTTTCCGTCGGTTCACACCGCCTTGTACTCACTGTAACGCCATCCCCTACAGACAGACAAATCGTCTCCAGCTCCTCCATATGGGTGATGGTATATAAATATTCCCGCATCCTGCTGTGGATCGTCCGGTCGCGTCTCGCCACAGCATAACGGGATTCCAAAACATCACAGTCATGCAGTATATTATCGGATACGAGTACCCCGCCCGGTTCCAGCATTCTAAGCAAAAAAGGCAGAAAATTCATATACTGCCCCTTTGCTGCATCCATAAATATAAAATCGTATTGTTCTCCTTTTGCCGCAAGCTGCTCAAGGATCTGGGCAGCATCTCCCTCCATCAGCCGGATCCGCTCTTCTGGATCGTATTTACTGAGATTTTTCCTCGCCTCTACCAGCCGCATCTCCACCTTTTCAATAGTAGTGATCTGAGATTCCGCCGGAAGACACTCTTTCATAACTAATGCCGAATAACCGACGGCGGTCCCCACCTCAAGGACACGGGCAGGTTTTCCGGTCCGCAGAAGATATCTCAGAAGATCTCTTGTCCCCCTCCGAATAACAGGCACTTCATTCCGAAGTGCCTCTTTTTCCAAATTAATTATATAGTCCGGAAGTTCCGGGCGAAGTGTGTCAAAAAACACTTCAATTCTTTCTTTTTCCATCTGTCGACACCTTTTTTACAATTTCCCCCAGTATCTCTTTATAAGTCATACTTGTATTCAGATTATAACTGCCTGCCGCCACGATGTTCGTATCGCTCAGTGACAGTTTCAGCCGGATATAAAAGGAATAGGCATTGGACACGATCCCCTCCCTCTCCAGATTTTTCGCAATAGTAAGGGAATCCTCTGCCTTCTGTATGACAAATACTTTATCCTGCCCCGGCGGCGCTTCTGCCATGACCTCGCCAAATACCTCATTGGCAAAAGAATAGGTAAACTTACACACCTCCACCGTCGCAAAGACAATAACGACGTAGAAGATCATATTTAATACAAGGATCAGTATCCCCCGGATCACCAGGAGCACTGTGGCGTTTCCTTTTTCTGTTTGTCCAGCCATGACAACCACTCCGTTCCACTGTTTAAACCTCCATGATAATCGGAAGTATCATCGGATTTCGTTTTGTTTTCTTCCAGAGGAAATCATTCAGGGAATCCTTGATCTCCGCCTTGATCCTTCCCCAGTCTGTCACTCCTCTGTCATAGATCCGGTCCAGGGCAATGTTTACGATCTCCAGACACTCATCCATAAGATTTTCTGCCTCTCTTACATACACAAACCCTCTGGATACGATGTCCGGTCCGGAAATGACCTGATTCGATCCCTTCTCCAGTGTGAGAACCACCACCAGCAGTCCATTTTCTGAAAGATGCTGTCTGTCACGAAGCACGATATTTCCGACGTCTCCGACACCGAGACCATCCACCATGATGCCCTGTGCCTGTACTTCACCGGCAAATCTCGCCCCTTCTTCTTTCAGCTCCAGCACTTTACCGGAACTCATGATCACTACATTTTCCTTCGGGATTCCCATCTCCTGCGCCAGCTCACTGTGGCGGAGCAGATGACGGTACTCGCCGTGAACCGGAATGGCAAATTTAGGACGAACCAGAGAATAGATCAGCTTTAATTCTTCCTGGCATGCATGTCCAGACACATGAGCATCCTGAAAGATTACTTTCGCTCCTTTCATAGATAACTCGTTGATCACCTTGGATACACTTTTTTCGTTTCCTGGAATCGGATTGGAACTAAATATAACCAGATCCCCCGGCTTGATTGCTATTTTTCTGTGAATGGATGCCGCGATACGGGATAATGCTGCCATAGACTCTCCCTGACTTCCCGTAGTGATCAGAACGATCTGCTCATCCGTATAATTTTTCATCTCTTCAATGCTGATAATAATATTATCCGGTGCCTGGATATAACCGAGCTCCACCGCCACGTTTATAATATTGACCATGCTTCGTCCCTCGACGATCACCTTCCGCTTATGCTTGTGGGCGGAATTGATGATCTGCTGTACACGGTCTACATTGGAAGCAAAAGTAGCCACGATGATCCGGCTCTTTTCATTTTCATCAAATATTGAGTCAAAAGTTTTTCCAACTGACTTCTCCGACATCGTAAATCCTGGCTTCAATACGTTGGTACTGTCTGCCATCAGAGCCAGCACACCCTTTTTCCCCAATTCTCCAAAGCGGGCAAGGTCGATGCTGTCTCCATAAACCGGTGTAAAATCCACCTTAAAATCACCGGTGTGGACGATGACACCTGCCGGTGTATAGATCGCAAGGGCTGCAGAGTCCGCAATACTGTGGTTTGTCCGAATAAACTCGATACGAAAATCTCCCAGATTGATATACTGTCCATAGGTTACTACTTTTCTTCTCACCACCCCAAGAAGATTGTGTTCTTTTAATTTATTTTCAATGATCGCCATCGTAAGCTTCGTCGCATATACCGGCACGTTCAATTCCTTCAGTATATACGGCAGGGCGCCAATATGATCCTCATGTCCGTGGGTGATCACAAACCCTTTCACTTTCTCCCTGTGATCCTTCAGGTAAGTCACATCCGGGATCACCAGATCGACTCCCAGCATATCATCCTCTGGAAAAGCAAGCCCGCAGTCCACCACAATAATACTGTCTTCCGTCTCAAAAGCGGTTATATTCATACCAATCTGCTCTAAGCCACCCAAAGGTATGATACGTACCTTCTCATTTCCTGTTTTCGCTTTCTTTCTCAAAATTACACCTCTCTATTCTTTCTTAACTCAGTCATTTTTACATTTCTATGTCTATATCTTCTAACAGTTCTTCAAAATATTTCGATATGATCAACAATTCTTTTTCATCTTCCACCACATCATATAATACTTCTCCGTCCTCTTCCTCGCCGTTAACACGCAGAATAAACGCATCTGCTTCCTCTTCGGTATCCTCATCCGGTGCTGCCTCTGAGACAAGAAGATACTCTCTCCCCGCGATTTCTGCTTTTTCCCACACAAAAAAAGCCTCCTCGCTGCCATCCTCAGCAGTAAGCATAATCTGACTATTTTCCTTCATCGTTTCCTCATTTCTGCACGAAACTTGAGTTCCGTGGCTTTTTTCGCATAAACAATATTGTGGCAGACCGTACACAGCCACAAACCTGTCTCTATTATTTTCTTCCTTTGCGCAAGATGAATTCCCTTCACCTTAGCGAATCCAGATATCCCTGCAGAATAAACACTGCCGCTATCTTATCCACGTATGCTTTCCGATTCTCACGGCGTACTCCACCCTCCTTCAGAACTTCCATCGCAGATACAGTAGTCAGTCTTTCATCCCACAGAACCACCTCTAATCCCGTTCTTTTCTCAAGTTTTTCCTTAAACTCTTCCGTCCGTTCAACGCGTTCTCCCAATGTATTGTTCATATTCTTGGGATATCCCAACACGATTTTATCCACCTCATACTCCGCAATGATTTCTTCTAATCTTGCAAGAGTCTGACGCAGTTTGGTTTCACTTTTTCTTTTTATTACTTCTACGGGCTGCGCTGTGATAAGCAGTGCATCGCTGACTGCCACACCCACCGTCACAGATCCGTAGTCAAGTCCTAATATTCTCATATATATTTATATTTCCCTGGGCTTCGTCTTCTTTTGCCCATATCAGTCTGCCAGGCAGATAACTAAATTCACTCGCTCCGGGCTCCGCCCTGCGCTCCTGTGGGGCGCTCGCCACATTTCCCTCTGTTTTTGGAACTTGTGCAGGCTTGGGAAACTGCTCATTCAGCTTTACAATCTATACTTTCTTTTGAAACAGTCTGGCTTCGCCAGATTCTGTCCTCCCAGCCAGTAACAATCTGCATGCAGGCTTTCTTTTGAAACAGTCTGGCTTCGCCAGATTCTGTCCCCCAGCCAGTAACAATCTGCATGCAGGCATGCGATTGTTACTGGCTGGGGGACAGGTGCTCCCGCACCTGTTTCAAAAGTAATGTACACTCACTGCATGCAGATAGCCGGATTCCCTGCACAGATTCCAAAAACAGAGGTCAGCGCGGCTCACTTATTTCAAGTTATTCTTTATATAATCCTCTAAAAACAGTTCGATGATCTCATCCCGCTCTGCCCGCATGATCAGGCTTCTTGCTCCTTTATGGCTGGTTATATAAGTGGGATCTCCTGACATCAGATAACCTACGATCTGATTGACTGGATTATACCCCTTCTCTGTAAGTGCCGCATATACGGATGCGATCACATCTCTTACATCAAAATCTTTTTCTACATCTACTTTAAAAAGCTGGGTATTATTCATTTCCTGCATATTGTCCCCCATTCTGAAACATTTTCCTTATAAAATAAAAAATTCAATTAAATACTCATGGGACTAAAAGTATTTTGCCCCAGCCGTCCCCCGTCGGAACTGCTTTTTCATCTCAACGCTTTTACCCTGGTATCATTTTAATATAAGTATCTTAAATTCGCAATAGTTTTTTATATTAAATTTGTCTTCTGGATTCGGATGCTGCCGATGCCGTTCTCCATAAATCCCGCAGTCTCTGCCTCAACCCTCGGAATCTTTACCATCACATATCGCTCGTTATGCCCGGTCAGATATTCCTTTCCGTCGATGCTACGAAACTCCTCAAAGAGTATTTTTTCCTCTCTGCCAATAAACCATTCCTCAAATTCCATCTTCCCCTGTCTGGCATCTGCCATCAGAATCTCGCTGCGCCGATGTTTGACTTCCGGAGGTACCTGGTCTTTCATGCCCGCCGCCTTCGTGCCGCCACGTACACTGTAAGAAAAGACATGGACATCTGCAAATCCGATCTCCCTGATGAATTCCCTTGTGCTCTCAAACTCCTCTTCGGTCTCGCCTGGAAACCCTGCGATCACATCTGTGGTAATGGCAGGATGTTCAAAATATCTTCGCAGCATACTGCACTTTTCTCTGTATACCGCCGCCGTATAATGCCGGTTCATCCGTTTTAGTGTGGCGTCACAGCCGCTCTGCAGGGAAAGATGAAAATGAGGGCACAGCTTCGTCACTGTCATCAGTCCCTCCATAAATTCTGTGCAGATGATACGCGGTTCCAGAGAGCCCAGCCGGATCCTCTCAATTCCCTGGATCTCATTGATCTTCTGTAGAAGCGCTACCAGTGGTCTTCCTTTAAGAGCAACAAACTGTTTTTCCTCAGAATGGTCCACCCCATAAGAGGACAGGTGGATCCCTGTGAGTACCACCTCTTTATATCCCTCCTCCGCCACCGAGCGGATTTCATTTAAAATGTCCTCTTCTTCCCGGCTGGAGAGCACGCCGCCTCCCCTTACATAAGGAATCATGCAATAGCTGCAGAACTGGTTGCAGCCATCCTGAATCTTGATATATTTTCTCGTGCGGTCCCGAACCGGATCGCTTTGTCCGCCACAGCCTGCTTCTGGGACGGAACTTTCCACCAGCACGCCCCGGCTTTTCATATATTCCAGCACTTTGACTGCGATACTTCCCTTGTCACGGTTAGAAAATGCCACATCCACAGAGGGATCTTTCTGAAGCTCTTCTCTTCCGCTCTCCACGTAGCACCCGACTGCTGCCACGATACTCTGAGGATTTTTTTTCTTTGCCCGGTGGAGCATCTGTCTGGATTTGCGGTCAGCGATATTGGTAACCGTACAGGTATTGATGATACAGATATCTGCTGCTTGTCCAAATTCTACAATGTCGATTCCACGCTTTTGAAAATCTGCCATCATTTTTTCTGTTTCATAAAAATTCACTTTACAGCCAAGGGTTAAAAATGCAGCTTTCATAAATATATATTGCACTTTTGGTATTTTTTCTGCAATTTACCGAAATGTGCATTTTCCTTTCTACATTTTGCACAAAAATTATCTTTATTTTTTTAGCAAGTGGTCACTTTTTTCTATTGACATAATATAGGTTACATAATAGTATAATAACTGGAAGATGTTTGAAGCAGCTTTCAAAATAATAGAAAAGGAGGAATTATTATGAAAACAGTAAAAATATCTTTGAATTCCATTGATAAAGTAAAAGCATTTGTCAATGAGGTTACCAAATTCGATGCAGAATTTGATCTTGTTTCAGGAAGATATGTGATCGACGCCAAATCCATCATGGGTATATTCAGTCTTGATCTTTCTAAGTCCATCGACCTGAATATCCACAGTGAAAACGATGTAGACGAGATTCTTTCCAAACTGGAACCATTTATCGTCTGATTGGGATTTGTTACATCACATATGGGGTACAAAAAGTACAATGTGGGGACTGTGAGACCTGAGTTTCAGGAGGCAGTCCTTTTTACATTTTCACAGTTAGGATCTCCCTCTCTGACACTGCTTTTTCTAACATATCATCGATCTTTTCTTCCAGGTTTCTCTCGGATTTTTCGATCTTATACAGATCCGGTTTTGTCACAGGATGTTTCGCCACAAATGTGGTACAGCAATCTTCGTATGGAAGGATCGAGGTCTCAAAAGTATTGATTTTCTCCGCGATGTCAATAATATCCTGTTTGTCAAAAGCGATCACAGGGCGGAATACCGGCATTGTACATACCGCATTGGTAGCCACCAGGCTCTGCATGGTCTGGCTCGCCACCTGTCCCACACTTTCTCCGGTGATCAGGGACATACAATCTGTCTCACCAGCGATACGCTCTGCAATTTTCATCATATAACGTCTCATTATAATCGTGAGCTCATCATGAGGACATTTATCGTATATATACATCTGAATATCGGTAAAATTTACCACATGTAGACGGATCTCACCCGCATAATCACTGACCAGCTCCGCCAGATCCACCACCTTCTGTTTCGCCCGCTCGCTGGTATAGGGCGGCGCATGAAAATAAACGGCCTCGATGCGCACACCTCTCTTTGCCATCATGTAACCAGCCACGGGACTGTCTATACCGCCAGACAGCAGAAGCATTGCCTTTCCACTGGTTCCCACAGGCATTCCTCCCGGACCCTTGATGCTGTTCACATACACATAAGCTCGGTGGCGGATCTCAATATTTACAGAAACCTCCGGCTGGTGCACGTCTACTTTGGCGCCTGGCATATGGTCAATGATATATGCCCCCGCTTCCCGGCAGATCTCCGGGCTCGTCATCACATAGTTCTTATCGCTTCTCTTGGCAAATACTTTGAAGGTAAATTCCCTGTCCCCCAGTTCCTCCTTCATATGATTCACCAGTTCTTTACACACGGTCTCAAAGGTCTTGTCCTCTACCAATACCACCGGACAGATATGGGCGATGCCAAAACATTTACTGAGCTGGCTGATCACCTCGTCAAAGTCATACTCACTTTTTGCTTCCACATAGATCCGGCCATTTTCCCGCTCTACTAGAAATTCGCCCTCACACTTTTCCAATTTCTCCTTTACCCTGTCCCGGAGGGCATCTTCAAACATATATCTGTTTTTTCCCTTGATCCCAATCTCTGAATATTTAATCAAAAATGCTTTTACCATGTTATCATTTCCTCATTTCCTTTATCTTCTATCTCCTGACATAACGCCGAAGCACTGGCAGAAGTTCCTTCAGCTGTTCCACCGCATACCGCAGTTCTTCCTCTGTGGTATGCACGGAAAGGCTGAATCGGATCGTGGCGTCCAGCAGTTCCCTGTTTACTCCGATCGCCTGCAGGGTGGAGCTGATCCCCGGATGATTGGAGGAACAGGCGGAACCAGATGATACGTAAACTCCTCTTTCTTCCAAGGCATGTAATAGAACCTCACTGCGGATCCCCTCTATGCCTGCGCTCACGATATGCGGCGCTGTATTTTCCAGTTCTTCCTTCTGACAGGCATGGATGTGCATCCCTTCGATCTGCTCCAGAAGTCCGATCAGGAGTCGTTTTTTATCATACATCTGCTGAACCTTCTCACGGTGATCCCGATACATCATTTCCGCCGCCAGGGCCAGTCCCGCGGCTCCTGGTACATTTTCTGTTCCGGAACGCCTTCCCTGCTGCTGCCCGCCCCCATGGATCAACGGATGGAGCCGGACTCCCTCCGCCATATACAAAAATCCCGTCCCTTTCGGTCCATGTATCTTATGGCCGCTGGCAGAAAGCAGATCAATATTCATCTTTTTGGGATGTATAGTCATTTTGCCATAGGCCTGTATGGCATCTACATGAAACAGTATATCTTTATTATATTCTTTAATGATCCTCCCAATACTCCCCACATCCAGTACAGCTCCTACCTCATTATTTACCATCATCACGGATACCAGCACCGTATCCTCCCGGAGTGCCTCTCTGAGCTTTCCGGGATCTACGTGTCCCATACTATCCACCGGAAGATATGTGACCTCACAGTCGTAATTTTCTTCCAGGTACAGACAGGGCTGGTGTACCGCCGCATGTTCAAAGCAGGTCGTGACCACATGCTTTCCCCGCCGCCTGTTTGCCATCACGCCGCCGATGATGGCCATATTGTTGCTCTCTGTCCCCCCGGAAGTAAATATGATATTTTTCCGGCTGCATTTCAGCGTGGCTGCGATCTTATCTCCCGCTTCTCTGATATACCGTTCCGCCTCCACTCCCTTCGTATGAAGGGAAGAAGGATTTCCATAGTCCACGCACATGATCTGGCGGACCAGATCCCCCACCTCATCGAAAGCTTTTGTGGTGGCCGCATTATCCAAATATGCCTCCATGTATGTCAAACCTCTCCCGCATAGTCTTTTTCTATCTGAAACATCAGTACCGACAGGATCGCAAGTCCTGCCGTCTCCGTCCGTAAAATCCGCCTGCCCAGAGACACCGGCAGGGCTCCGGCTTCCATCGCCTGTTCTACCTCTCCTCGCTCAAATCCCCCCTCCGGACCGATAAAGATTCCGATAGAAGCCCCATGTACGATCTGGCTCATCGTCTTTGCCGTCTCTGACATATCATCGTACAACTCATAGGGAATGATACAATGTTCCAATTCCTGGGCCTGTGTGCATGCCTCACCAAAGGAAACCAATTCTCCCACCTCCGGCACAATTCCCCGCCCGCTCTGTTTGGCGGCGGCTTCGGCAATGCTCTGCCAGCGCTGTCTCTTTTTTTCTGCCTTTTTATCATCCAGACGTACCACAGACCGTCTGGTTCGCACCGGAACGATCCTGGCGGCTCCCAATTCTACCGCCTTCTGAATGATCAGTTCCATCTTGTCCGCCTTGGGAAGTGCCTGAAACAGCACGATCTCCACAGGAAGCTCCGTTCTTACCGGTTCTTTCTTCTCGATGTCCAGCAGCACCCTGTCCGGTTCGACACCACGTATGATACAATGATAATCCATCCCCCGTCCATCGGTGATCATAATATGCCCTCCGGTTCCCATACGCAGAACATTTCTGATGTGATTCACATCATCCCCGGCTATCTCCGCTGTATTTTCTAAAATCTGCTCCACTGGAACAAAAAAACGATACACCTGCCCGAATCTCCTCTCTGGTTTCAGCCAGGGCGTGCCCTGAAAGCAATTTTCAGACACACCCTGGCAACACAATAAGCACAAGCATTCGTGCCCTGTGGCAACCCCAATGCCTGTGCTCAAAGTGAACCTATAAAAAGTTATTGCTCCAGAATTCTTATTTCAGAACACCAGTACTTGAATACAATGATCTGCCTGAATTCATCAACATCTGATTGGATGCAAGATTAACAAGACCGTTTGCTCTCTGGGCATGACGATCTGCTAAACCGCCGCTTCCTTTAAAGAGAGATTTAATATCGGTCAAATTTGCCTGGGCAAATTTGTCCTTATCAACCGTTATCTTATTATCCGTGCCGATGGTAATTCCCATCTTCTCCAGCTGCTTTGCACGGGCTTTCGTATCATCTGTCATCCAGGATACACTTTTGGATATGCTGGTAAGACTGCTCTTCTTTGCACTATCCACTACGGCATTGTAGCTGTCTGCCATCTTTTTCACAGCATCGTAGATCTCATCCCTGCTGCTCTTGTCAAAATCCATGTTTGCCAGTGCGCTCGCGTCTGTACTCAGGGTTTGGGAAGTACTCTTAACGCTGGAAAGCGCTTTTCCCGCTTCCTCAGCCTTTGCATCCACTTTCACCTCAGGGGTAACATATTTCTTGCGGATATCATCCCAGGTTGGGGAATTGTCACTACTACTGCTACTGCTGCTTTTCTTTGTCTCTGTGTCACTGCCTACTTTTTCATAATAGGACTTCAGCATCTTGGTATAGACACCACTTTTCATCAGTCCAAGATCCCCAAGATTAGAGGCGGAAAAAAAGCTTCCTGACCAGATAGTATTCCGGCTTCCGAACAAAGAATTTGCAAGTGAATTATTAAACATTGCACACATAATTCTCGACTCCTTTCTAAAAAAACTTCCTGACAACCTCCTTGCCATCAGGTCTTTATCTTTGTTATCGGCAATTATAACATAAAACTAAAGTCTTTTCCATATACTTTTTTCATTCCTTTGACAACAGCTTCCCTGTCACTGTAATGATACTTCACTCCATTGATCTCCTGGTACTCCTCATGTCCCTTTCCAAGAAGGATGATCATATCCCCTTTTTCCGCGTGTTCCAGGGCATATGCCACCGCTTCCACCCGGTCGGGGATCACCACATATTCTCCATCTGACTTCGCCATCCCCACCTTGATATCCTCGATGATATCCATAACATTTTCCCGACGGGGATTGTCGCTGGTGATTATGGCAAGTTCCGACATCCTGCCGATCACCTCTCCCATCTCGTAGCGTCTGACCTTGCTCCGGTTCCCCCCGCAGCCAAAAATACTCACGATGCGGTGGGGATTGTATTCCCTCAGTGTAGAGAGAACACTTTCTGAACTGACACCGTTATGGGCGAAATCAATCAACACAGAAAAATCCTCAGAGACCGGCATCACTTCCACTCTGCCCTGCACTTTCACATGTTCCAGGGCATGAAGAATGACTTCTTCCGGCATTCCCAGCGCCATACCAGTACACGCCGCGCACAATGCATTGTAAATATTAAAACGTCCCGGAAGACCTACGACGATGTCACCTTCCAGGATACCTTCCGCCCGAAATTCCATGGAAAGCTCACCGCCTTTGGAGACATGGCGGATGTCATGTGCCCGCATATCAGCTTTTTCCGATGTACCAAAGGTGACGATTCGACAGGCAGCATGTTTTACAATGTCATCATAGTGCTCATCATCCCGGTTGATAATTCCGGTTTTACAGCGTCGGAACAGCTCGGCCTTGCAGCAGAGATATTCCTCAAAATTTTCATGTTCTCCCGGCCCGATGTGGTCCGGCGATATATTGGTGAATACACCATAATCAAATTCGATTCCCGCCACACGGTCCATCTTGATCCCCTGGGAGGAAACCTCCATAACCATATACTCGCAGCCTTCCTCCACCATCATGGCAAACAGCTTCTGGAGCTCATAGGATTCCGGTGTCGTGTGCTCGGTGGGGACAGACCTTCCGTTCATGAAAGCTCCCACTGTGCCAATGATCCCACAGGTCTTTCCTGACTTTTCAATGATATCCCGCACCATGTGCTCGGTGGTAGACTTGCCTTTGGTCCCGGTAATTCCCACAGTGATCATTTTTTTCGCTGGATAATCGAAATAGGCAGCGGACATAAGGCTTAACGCTTTTCGTCCATTTTCTACCAGAAGAACCGTAATATCCTTCCTTTCTACATTTGTCTCCTTCTCCACCACGATCACTTCTGCGCCTGCTTCCACTGCACTATCTATGAATTTGTGACCATCCACCACGGTTCCCTGAATCGCTACAAACATTCCACCCTTTACAGTTTTACGGGAATCATAGGCGATATCAGCCACATCCTTGTCCAATGTCCCCTGTAGTATCTTATATTCTACATCTGTAAGAATTTGCTCCAGTCTCATGTCCTGCCTCCATTCTTTTCTACCACAAACTACATAAAAAACCTGTCATTTAATATACGTCTGCGAAACAGTTTATATGCTTTTTTAGAAAGTTTTCTTTTCATCTGCCGTTTTACCTTTGCCCGGTCAATGGTACGGGAAGTCATGTTCACTTTTGCCTCCCTGCGGCTGGCAGAGAAGGTCATGATCCTCCTGCTTCCCTTTACACGGCGCCATTTCTCCCACTGGACCGGCACATTTCCCTGACCATTGATGCCATTGGGGTTACCAGTATGGCAGAAATTACTCACATACTGACGCATTACACTGGTAAGGGCCTGCCTTCCCGGCAGATTGGCCTTCGTATAAATACTGTCGCTGGTGCCTGCCTCTCCCTTCTTATATCGTCCCAAAAGGAAATCGACATCCATCCCATGGATCGCCCCCACATAGCGGGCGTAATTTGCCCCCACTACACGGCGTTCCTCGCCCCAGCTGAACCGATAGGTATAAAAATCCTCATGGTAGGGATCAATGGAAAGTTTATTCGCCAGACGCTCCAGATAAAAGGAAGTCTGCAGTTTGCTTCCGTATTCCTTTGACTTTTTTAACAGCCGGTAAAACTGCGCCCTGTTTTTAAATGTTTTTGGATTTTTGATCAGAATCCGGTGTAAGGTTTTATAGGAAACATTGGCAAATTCTGAATTGTTGCAGCCAAGTATCATCGGCACCCTGTTATAGCCGCCATACTCCAGCACGTCAAAGCCAGCCTTCGGGATCACTTTACCGTCCCGGAAATTTTGTGGAAAATTCGTCAGGCGCAGAGAAGTGGCGCCTGCCATTCTCTTTACCTCTTTGTCAGAAAGGCTGTACAATAATTTATTCAGCTTCTTCCTGCCAATCCTTTTCACGTATTTAAGTGCTCTCTTCTGATTGGAAAAGCGCCCCCTCCGGACGAGAATCTTCGCAAGCTTTTGGTTGGACCATCTTCTCCCCTCTTTGACAGAGCAGGTGGTCATTCCCCCGCTAAAACTGATCACCTTGTGAAACAGTCCCTCCATCGCAGGAGAGATCACACAGTTCAGAGCATCCCTGGCGCCGGCCGAAAAACCGGATAAGGTAACGTTCTGCTTATCTCCGCCAAATGCCTCGATATTATTCTGCACCCATTCCAGTGCCAGCTTGATATCCAGCATGGCAAAATTACCGCTGTCTGTCATCCGGTTCCCCGTCTGCAGCCCCCTGGACTGGAGCCATCCGAAGGCTCCCTGGCGAAATTCCACAGAGACAACGATCACTCCTGTTTCTTTCACAAAGGAACTGAAACTTCGGTTTGCTGTGCCTCCATTATTGCCGCCTCCATGTAAAAACACCATGACCGGCATCTTTTCTTCTTCCTTAGAAACCGATTTATAAATGTTCACAAAAAGGCAGTCGTCACCCTTTCCCTTGCGTGTTTTTTTGCAGGAACGGGTACGGCTCCAGGAATCCGGCACCGTCGGCGCTTTCCACCGCTCGGTCTGTCCATAGGGTACCCCCAGCCAGATATAGGCTTTGCTGGTTTTCTTCCCCTCGATCTGACCGGAGGTAGTAGTGACAAATCTTGGATTTTCATTTTTGGGTGTCACAGCGCCTCCTGTCACGGACTGTCCACTGACCACCTGCCCACTCACAACTTGCCCGCTGACTACCTGTCCACTCACTGCCCCATTTGCAGCGCCTCCATTCGCCACCACATTTTCTGCCCTTACCATGCTTACTCCCATGGTAAAGGAAATGATCGCTGCTGACAAAATGAACGCCGTCAGTATATATATAAATAAGTTTTGTCTTTTCATTTTCAGCCTCTTTTGTTAAATTTTATTATATAATATTAAAATGCTTCATGGCATTGGCGATGCCGTCCTCCATCACCGGATCGGTCACATAATCCACCTGGTCAAACAGGATCGGATTTCCTCCGCCCATCGCCACTGACAGCCCCGCCGCCTGCAGCATGGAAATATCGTTGGCGCTGTCACCAAAGGCTATGCTCTGCCCGATATCGATGCCCAGCCGCTGACAGACAAAATGAATTCCCGTCGCTTTGGATATCCCTCTTGGCACCACTTCATAAAAAGTAGGATCTCTCTGAATAAACTCAAAATCTTTTTCGTATTTACGCCGGAAGCTTTCCATATCTGAGCTCGCATCAAACCAGAGCGCCATCTTGTCAAAGGAAAATTCCTCATCCCAAAAGCACTGTGTTCTGGCAGCAAAACTCGTTTTTTCAGCAAAGATCCCATTTTCCTTAAATATACTCTTTACCACCGGCATCCAGTAATCATGGCGGAATGCAGAGCAATCCTTTCCCTCCAGGACACCATCGATGTGATACCGCATCAGATCCTGCACCACTTCTTTCTGGAGATCCTCCGGCAGTACATGGTGATAGACCTCTTCTCCCCCGATCTCGATATAGGTCCCGCAGCCTCCCACCATTCCGTCAAATCCCAAGGCCATGATGTCCTCCGGTATGATCGCAAGACATCTGCCAGAACACAAAAACAGCAGGCTGCCATTTTCTTTTGCCTTCTTTAATGCCTGTACTGCGCTTTCCGGCACAATATCCTTTTCTTCGTCGATCAGGGTTCCATCTATATCAAAAAACAGAATACGCTTATCCATATCCTTTTCTTCCTCTCTTCCTTCCAAAACCGTCGGTCAGCGTTCATCCGGACTGCGGTAGTCTTTGTGAACACCTACAAACTTGTATGCCGGGCGGATGATCTTGCCGTCATTCACCAGCTCTTCCAGCCGGTGGGCACACCACCCGGAGATCCGTGCCACCGCAAAAATCGGGGTAAAAAGCTCTCTCGGAATGCCAAGCATAGTATATACAAAACCGCTGTAAAAGTCAACGTTGGCACACACCGGCTTAAACAGCCTGCGCTGTTTCATGATCAGCTTCGCGGCAATCTTTTCCACAGTTTCATAGAGCTTATATTCCTCCACCAGCCCCTTCTCCACAGACAGCTTTTTGGCATATTTTTTGAGGATTACCTCCCGCGGATCGGACTCAGTATAGACTGCATGTCCCATTCCATAGATCAATCCACTGCCGTCAAAAGCCTCTTTATTCAATATCTTTTTCAGATATTCCGCGATCTGTGTCTTGTCCGACCAGTCCTCACAGTGCTCCTTGATATCATCAAACATCTGAAGCACTTTCAGATTCGCCCCTCCATGCCTCGGTCCCTTCAGTGAGGCAATGGCGGCAGAGATCGCAGAATATGTATCCGTTCCTGACGACGTCACCACATGGTTCGTAAACGTAGAGTTATTGCCCCCACCGTGCTCAGCATGAAGTACCAGTGCGATATCCAGCACTTTTGCCTCCAGGGCAGTAAATTCTCCGTCGGGACGGATCATCTGTAATATGTTCTCTGCGGTGGAGAATTTCTTGACAGGAGTCCGGATCACCAGGTCGTCATCAAATTTAAAATGCCGGTAAGCATGATAGGCATACACCGCGATCACTGGCAGCTTGCTGATCAGCTGCAGGGACTGTCTCAGCACATTTGGCACTGAGATATCATCCGGATCATCATCGTAAGAATACAGCGTCAGCACACTTTTCTGCAGTGCATTCATTATATTTTCGCTGGGCGCTTTCATGATGACATCCCTCACAAACTGGGCGGACAGCTCCTGAAGACTGGATAAGATCTTCACAAAGCTCTTAAACTGCTTTTTACCGGGAAGTTCCCCAAATAAAAGCAGATAGGTGGTCTCCTCAAAGGCAAACCGCCGGCTCTGGTAATTTTTCACCAGATCCTTTACATTATATCCCTGATAATATAGTTTACCCTCTGCCGGAACTTTGACTCCATCAACATACTCATAGGAAACCACATCGGCGATCTCCGTCAATCCTGTCAGCACACCCTTTCCGTTGGAATCACGAAGCCCTCTCTTCACATCATAATCTGCGTAATAATCCGGATTGATCGCTCCAGACAGCATACAGTAATTCACCAGTTCTTCTAACTGGGTATTTAATTCGTCTTCCAACTGCATCATCGATTTGTTATCCATCGTTTCCTCCCATCGTACATAGCTTTTTTGCATTTTAATAATATCCTGGCATTACGTAAAAAAGAATACATTCGTAGTAAAAAGCGCACAAACCACAATGATTTCACCATCGTAATCTGTGCACAAAAGCATTATATCATATTTTTTGTGCATGTTTTTTGCACATCCCGAGTTTTACAAAAACTCGCTAATAAGTTCATCAGAACTTATTTTATCATATATCTTTATTCTTTGCAAACAATGGCTAAAATTTCCGGATCTGCTCCGACTCGTCGTCACTTTTCCGGATCTCCCGGATCTGCACATAATAGCCGGCTCCGGCACTTACTTCCACTTTCACCCGGTCCCCGGCCCTGTGTTTCATCAATGCCTTCCCCACCGGGGATTCTATGCTTATCATATGGTTTCTGGCATCGCTTCGCACCGTGGTGACGATCTTATATTCTTCCTCACAGTCCTCTTCTTCAAACCAGACCTTCACCGTATCATTGAGCCCCACTTCCTGCTCCGTGGAGTCGTCCTCTACGATCTGGGCGGTCTTGATCATACGCTCCAGATAGCGGATACGGCTCTCATTTTCATTCTTATATTTTTTCGCTGCCTTATACTCAAAATTCTCACTCAGGTCTCCGTGGGCCCTTGCTTCCTTTACGTCCTCCAACGCCTCCTTACGAACTACCAGTTTGCGGTGCTCGATCTCCTGTTCCATTTTTTCAATGTCTTTTCTGGTTAATTTGTCGTACATGATCCCCCTCATTTCTGCACTGTCTTTTAGCAGGTAAATAAATGATAGTGCTATCATATTATAGCTTTTTTCATGTTTGTCTGTCCAGGTTTTTTTCATATTGGAGGGCAAAAATTACATCAATTTTTCATGTTTTTCATTTCCAATAATTACCTATTTCTTGTTTTCTTTTTATGCAGGTAATGATATAATAGAAATGTACAAATTAGTAATTTAGCTAAGTTACAGAAAAAGGAGGAATATTTAAAGATGCAAAGAATTGGAAAAATGCTTTTAGCATTAACAGTTGTTGTTTTGGTTTTTGGCGGGACGAATGCGTTGGCAACATCCAGGGGATGTTCTTTGAATAATGCGAAAATGACAGAAACCGCTGGTACTTGTACCGTAAAAGCAAGTACTAATACCTATAAGGTCACAGCAAATCATAGTCCGAATTCAAGAAGCAATAAATTAATAGTTGGTCTGAATGAGTGGAATGCGACGAATTCTACATATCGGCACAGGGTAATATTCACACTTGAGAAAAATTCGACCCTTACTAAATATCCACTTTATGAGACTGGTAAATGGGCAAAGCTCCGTCTGACCGCTGGTTCAGACAAAGCGACAGGTACGGGGATTATTTCCAATGAGTTTTAATCGTTTGGTTTTACAGGGAAATGTTATAAAAACATTTCCCTGTAAAAAAATCTAGGAGGAGGATCATGTTTTTCCTTAAATGCAAACAGTTTTTGAAATCACCGGTTCTGGTTCTGGCAGCTGTTCTCTATTTTACCTGGATCATAAAAAAACTATTACCTGGCATGATCTCCGAAGAGGGCTCCGTCGCGGATGCGATGACCTTCCCTCTGGTTTTTATTCCGGTATCTTTTGTGTTCTTTATGTTTTTTTCCTATGCGCTTTTTTCCAGAGAAAGCAAATGCAAGGTAAATGAGGTTATTCTGACATGCAGAACCGGTAAAGTTAGAAGCTGCTTCTGTGATCTTTGCCTGATCCTTGCCATCAATGCCTTCCTGCTTCTGCTATTTATTCTGTATCTGGGACTACAGAGCAGAAAAGCGTTAGGCTCTGTACAAATAGATGTGCTCTGGTTTGGGATCCGCTGTTATCTGATCCACATCATTTTAGTAAATATATTTGCCGCCTTAACCGGTATGGCAGTTTCCTTTATCAAAAACGAGATAAGGGCATTTGCCGTTATGATCCTTTTCTGCTGTTGTTTCAGTCAGTTTTTTCTGGAGTCTTTTTACAGGCTGACAGGAGATGATCTGGATCTGCAGCATATGGTGGATCTCTTCGGATTGACCACCAGAATGTATCATGCTGCACCGGATTATGATTATATTTTTTCTATCGAGAGCGTTGACCTGCAGCGCATCCTGTTCTGGATTTTCCTGGTGCTTACCATCTTAGTCTATCATTTATCACAAAGAAAAAAATGGATTTCTGCCTCCTGCTGTGGAGCCGCTACGGTGTTACTTTTTGCACTATATATGCTTCCCAATGGCGCCAGCTATATGAATATATATATGAATGCAGAAAACATTTCGGATGCCTGGGAAGAAGACTACAACTATTATTACACACATACGGAGCAGACCGGCAGTTTGGAACATCATGAATCAGAGGAAAATTTTAAGATCACGAAATATGTGGCAGACATTCATGTGAACCGGATCCTAAAAGCTGATGTGGAGGTTTATGTGGATAAGCCGGAACTGGAAACTTATATGTTTTCCCTGCGCCATGAGTACAGGGTTACCTCTGTCGAGGACGAATGTGGGGAACAGCTAAACTATCGCCAAGAAGGCGACTGGATCACCCTTCAGCCGGAGGAAGCCGGGAAACATTCTAAATTTGTTTTCCATTATCAGGGGGCCTCCAAGAAATTTTATTCAACATCCCAGGCGGTCCGTCTGCCTGCCTATTTGGCTTACCTTCCCTTTTCAGGGAAAAGATATCTGTTTCTGGACTTTGTACAAAAATACGGAGACCAAGATACATCCCTGGTTTTGTATAACGGACCTACACTAGAAGGACCTGGTTATAAAACAGAATACGATATAACGGTTGACAGTGGCCTAAAACTATACAGCAATCTGCCGGAAATAGAGTCCAACCATTTTTACGGTATCAGTGATGGCGTTACTCTGATGGCAAATACTTTTTTAGAGGAGGAAGAGATATCCGGTGTAAGAGTGGTGCATTCAAAAGCAAATCCTAAATATTCCCCTCAGGAAGCAGAAGCAAGAACGTCCTGGAAAAATTTTATTTCTGAAAACAATGTACAGGGAAGAACAATTTTTGTACCGGGGGTCGTACATGGATCGGAGGATAGTTATAGATATTTTGGCGAGGATCACCTTGTGCTGACGGCTCCCTGTGCAGACCAGTACCAGACCTTTCTTAAAACCGGAAAGCATCCCTATTATGAGGAATTGACGGAAGAAGAAATATTAAAGGACCTGGAACCTCTTAACAATATCACAGAGTAGACAGATAAGGAGATTTGTGATCGTGATAGAAATTAAACATTTGTGTAAAAATTTTGGAAGAAAAAAAGTGTTAAAGGATATCAATTGTGAACTCAGTGAAGGGGTTTACGGACTGCTGGGGCCAAATGGCTCTGGAAAGACGACGCTGATGAGGTGTCTGACGAATCTGTACCCATTGACCTCCGGTGAGATCCGGATTAATGGAATTTCTTCCAAACGGGGAAGTAAGCTCCGCATAGGCTATCTTCCACAATTTTTTGGATTGTATAAAGAATTAACGGTAAAAGATTCCATGCGGCTCTTTTGTAATCTAAAAAAAGTGAAAGGCTCTGATGAAAAAGAAATCATTGAGAAGTGTCTGAAGGCTGTAAATATGAGCCAGTATCAGGATGTCTCCGGAAAGAAATTATCTGGCGGAATGATCCGCCGGGTGGGGATCGCCCAGGCACTGATCCATGAACCAGAGCTGGTTTTGTTCGACGAGCCCACCGCCGGACTGGATCCGGAGGAACGGATGCATTTTAAAAAGGTGATATCCCAGTTGGGCAAAAAAGAAACGGTGCTTATCTCCACCCATATCGTAGAGGATATCGAGGCGAGCTGTGACCGCGTGATCATTATGAAGCACGGGGAGATCTGCTGTGTTCTCAGCTGCAAAGAGCTCGTCCGCATCGCCGAGAGAAAAGTCTATTCGTGTAAAAAGGGAAATGAGCAACAGATCCACGGTGAATATTTTATAGAGAAACAATATGAAGAAGATGGCGAAATTTATTACCGCATTCTGACGAATGAAGCCAGTGAGGTGCTGACGCCGGCAGCACCGGTTCTTGAGGATGGTTATATGTGTGTGATAAAGGAGATATAGAGTAACAATTCAGCCATAGTGTGCAGCACAGGCGATTCATGCTTGCATGAATAAGCCGGGATGCACAACTATGAGCGGAACGCCCGTTTATGAGCAAAGTTAGCTGCACTGCAGCGGAGAAGCACCGTAGGTGCGACTTTGGGAATGGCGTGGGCTGAACTGTTGCGAAAGGGGGAAAATAGATTATGATGAAACGATTCTGGCTGCAGTTAAAGGGAATGGGAATTATGTTTTTTCTGCCAATACTTGGCTATCTTTTATTCATTCCATTTTGTGTCATGATCTTAAATAGAAATGTAGAGGAAGCAGAACAGAGATTCCTTACGGCGCAGCATATGTGTTATCAGTTTATCCCCATCTTATCGACGATCTGGATGTATATGTTCCAAAAAGAGTATGTGGAAGGGGAGGGCCGGGAAATCCTCATTCTGGGGAGAAAGATCCCCCTGTTCAGTTTCATATACTGGATTCTGAATCTGCCCTTTATCTGGGCCGCCCTACATATACTGAAAGACACAGAAGGGTACCGCGAAGATCTGTTTTGCGAAATGCTGGTCGCCAGCTTTATGATCTGCGGCCTTGTATTCTTTTTAAACTTTGCGATAAGCAGTATCTCGCTGTCGATCCTTCTTGTCGTCCTCTATATCTGGTTATCCAATATCGATATTGAAAACGTACTTGTTTTCCGCGACGGCCTGCAGGACGTCCAGCAGGCGTCCCAGTATCTTTATGTGGTTTTGAAAGGTGGAGGCCTGATGAGCGGGCAGGCAGCGGTATATACAGCCATGGGAGCGCTGTTCTGGCTGTGCGGCCTGTTTAAAGCCAGAAGGCTATAGGGAAGCCGGGGAATCGGCTGGGCGCATTTCAAACTTGCATACCATCGGGTGCTATGATAGACTTATACTATGATGTTGGGTTCAAAAGGTATTTCGCCCCCAACAAATGAAAGGAAGTGTTATCATGTCACCTGCATTAGCGCAAGAAAAACTTTATACTGTCGATGACATTTATTCCCTGCCGGATGGGCAGCGTGCGGAACTGGTCGATGGCCAAATTTATTACATGGCACCGCCAAGCAGAAAACATCAAGAGATCTCTGGAGAACTTTTTGGCATCATCCGGGAATACATCAAATCAAAAAACGGTTCATGCAGACCATACATTGCTCCCTTTGCCGTTTTTTTAGATGAAAATGATATGAACTATGTAGAACCGGATATCAGCGTTATATGTGATCCTGACAAGTTGAACGATAAAGGATGCAGCGGTGCCCCAGACTGGATCATCGAAATCGTATCGCCGGGCAGCAGGCGAATGGACTATTTTACAAAACTTTTTAAATACCGTACTGCCGGTGTGCGTGAATACTGGATCGTGGATCCAGACAGAAACCGTATTACTGTATATGATTTCGAGTCAGAGGATACCCAGGACTATACTTTTTCCAGCTCAGTAAAAGTTAGTATTTATGAGGATCTGATTATCGACTTCTCCGATCTTGCTAACCTGCTAGATCTCTGAGCCTTATCAAAAGCACGAATGACTTTATATATTCCCCTGGTCCTACTCCTCCGCAGACCAGAAATCCCTGCTGCTTAATTCCGGAAAAACACTTACATCCACACCGTGATGTTCTGGCAGGGCTGTCAATTGTCTGCGGATGCTGTTACATTTTTCTATCACTTCCTCTTCATAATCATTGCACAGACATTCCACTATTATCTGAAACTGCCTCGGAAAGTATTGATTCAACGAAACGGCATTGTTTAAAAGCCATGCTGCAAAGGGATGGTCAGCGGTAATCCCTCTCCGGGAATCATCCTCTGAACAACATAGATACCGACGGCTTTGGTCACTTGCCGCACTGCAGAACATCATGGGCGGAAATAGATCATAGTCTTGTTCCATTTCATTCTCATCTTTTTTAAAAAAAGAAATCTTTTGCCCCTCTTCATAGTTGATTGTCATAAGGTAGTTGTCCTGGAAATAAGCCGCCAGATACTTAAATAAAATGATATCACTATAAAAATCAAAAAATTCTGTGGAAATCCTAAATCCTTCTTTTTCTATATCCAATGGCTTCTGTAAATTGTTCTTAATCTCTGTAAAATAATTCCCCAGATTTTTTCTCATCCATTGATCCATTTGAGGAATCTGCGCTTCTCTCCATTCTTTCAGCGTACTATTTTTCCAGTCATCCAATTCATCCAAAGAAATTTTCATATCATTCTTTCTATACAAGCCACAGGTCGCCAACGATACACTTAAGGGCAAACCAGAAATTCTGGATCGGCTCACTTCTACTTTAGGTTTCCACATACTTCCCAATAAAAACATTGCAAATACATTTGACTTTAACATAAACTCTGTATCCTTAAAATCACCAGCTATAACTCCCTGATATGTATACGCAAGTCGGCCATTAGGCTTATTTAATGATAAAGACATGCTATTTGGACACCCACAATCATCTACTGAAAAACGCATTTGTGCCATTTGTTGGTGATCACAATAAGCTCTCCATGCTTCGTGCAGATACATCTCATCTGCAAATGGCCGCCACACCTCACCTGGTAGATCTTCCACTTTGGGGCAGGAAGCTTGTTTTTCAAATTCTGCTTTCAAAGCAGCTATTTTTTCTAAATCATATATTCCTTTTAGTTGTTCCCATGTCCAACGCAATGAACCTAAATTTGTATTCTTACTTTCAAGTACTACTTCAGAATCCGATTTTGCCAAATATGAAAATTTCCCATAAACCACATAAACCTGATCCTCTTCTGTGTCTAAGGGAATCACGGTTACCGATATTTTAGGATATTGGCCGCAAACAGCCGGGAAGCAGCGGTCAAATTTATCTTTCAACTCGGGAGACAGCTCATAAAGACTCTCTCCTGCCACTTTGTGCACCGCCTGCATCATTTCCTCATAAGTTCGCCCTATCCGTTTACTATTATAGTATACCGGCACCCTGGCAGCACACAAGTATTTTTCCGTAGCCTCACGCAGATTCAACGTGCCCAGTTTCCCCACATTAAGCCGGATCGCTATGGAGGTTCCCGCATTATTACGATAACCATGCCTGTCATAAACAGAACCATGATCCGAACCACAATCTCCTGGAGCGGGAAATGTCTTATCCGCCTGATGATGCCTGGACTGATTCTTCAAGGTATAATATCCGCTCAGCCCCGTCACCTGCAAACGCAAACCAAAATGTAACGTCTGGTAGGACTCCACCCGTGCCTCCTCTTTGTAATTCTTCTTGGGATCAAAATAGAGCGTAGAGACCTCTGCATACTCCCCACAAAGAAAACTTGACAAAAAACCGATTCCAAAGCGGCTGATACCATTATATTTATTTGTATGGCCATGATCCCTCAGATCCCGCTCCAATTCCTGGGAGTTATAATAAGAGTTACCTACTTTCAGAAAATATCTTTGCAACATGCCCAGGGTCATACCTGTTCCCTGATCATCTATGCGAAACCACATATATCCTTCCTGATCCGTCCATTCCCATATATCGATGCGGGAATTCTCCGGAATAAAATCAACTTCCATCTCGCCGCGGAGCAACGTGGCGTCGATGGCATTCTGCAACAGTTCTCTTACAAAGACGTCGGAATGGTCATATAAATTTTCCCCCGTCAAAAGTTCCAGAATCTGCGTCTGATCCATTGTCAGGCAAAAATCGCCGCTCATGTAACCGTGGGATTCAATCTCCAACCTCATGACCGCTCTTGGAAAGGTAAATTCCTGCCGCCATCCTGCCCTGCAATACTTTTGCAAGTTAAAACAATTACCCAGCTCCTCATCGATCCAGTCCAGAAAATCCCGGACTGCATGTTCTACCCCCGGATTCGTGCATCTTGCTTTATAAGGCAGGTCATCCGCAGAAGGCGCTGGTGGATAACGAAATCCGGCGGAAGCCTGATGCTTGTCCCACTCCTCACGGCTTTTCTCATTACACGCCACATAGCTGTATAAAACTCTCGGTGCACGGGTATCATCAAAATCCAGCAGATCACCTAACCGAAGCAAAAGCGCACAAAATAAAGGATCCACATCATCGGCAGCCAAATATTGTAATTCTCTATTACTGCGAAGTTCTTCTGGCTTCTCACCATGCGCCTGACATACAGCTAAAATGCAATCCTTAGATACAATTTCTAAGGGGGCGTTTTTAAATAATTCACTCCAATGTTCATTTTCCAACGCATCCCAAAGGCGAAAAGGGTGCAGCGTACGAAGATACCACTGACGGTCTTCTTCCTTCCAGTCTTCTACATGACATCCCAATAGTTCCGGGCGGTAAGTTCTTAAAAATTTTCTACAGGCCTCTTCATCGTGATAATACCGCTCCTTTTCTTCCTCTGTATAAACCATGCCCAGATCATGCAAAGACGCTGCCAGTATGAGTAATTCCATTTCTCCAACGGCTAATTGTGAAATCTGGTCTCCTAACAATCCACCTATCGCATCCAACACATTCAGTATATGGGTTTCATCATGCAGGGTATAATTTGGAAACGTCTTCCGCACATCCAGCAAATACTTTGCCGCCGCCTCGTATATCTCTTTCACCCAGAGGCTCCGCCTGTCATCCGAATTATTCTTTGCCTGGTAAGCGTTCCAAAGCTTTGTATCTTCCAGTTTCTTAGAGTGCATTCTTTCATCTCCTCCTTATCGCTTTTCATTTTGTGCTATTTACGACATTTATCAGTCCAACTAATACCATAATTTTTAATTCTTTTACCCGGTACACGCCATCTTGTACTTTCCATTGGATATTGGGTATCCAATATCCCGCACCTGCTCTCGCAGAATGCAGCCCTGTCCGCATTGATATACTGTCTTTCATAGTATACCTCACTCCCCGTCCCTGAAAGCAATCTCTTTGTACTCCTTCTCGATATCTTCCACCACCAGCTGGTTATTCTGATAATCCAGATACATATCCTCAAACATATTATAACACCCTTTTCCCTTCTTTTCCATATTTTTCCTCTAACGACATAAATTTGCGACGAACGACATGCCACTCTCCCCCTTGCCTCCCCGCCAGATTTCTGCTAAACTTATAGAAAAACACCAGGCGGCACGCATCTGCCACAACCACAGATCCAGGAGAACGCTATGAAACCAGGGGTATATTCGGCAACAAAAAAAGACGGAACCTTATATTACCGCAGTTCCATCACATATAAAAATAAACATATCAGCCTCGGCAGTTTTTCCACAGAAGACGCTGCCAGTCTCGCCTATCATCTGGCAGATTCCATTCTCCACGATACGAAATACAGTCTGGAGGATTTTTCTTCGTACCCCCAGTCTCTTTCTTTTGGCAAATGGGTAACTCTTATTAATTTTCGGGACAATGGGATCTATATAAAGACGCCAGTCTATCTGTACCAGAAATATTTTCACTATTATTTTTCACTGGAAGATTATTATATTTTCGATATTGACGATCTCTTTTACTATTCCACCCATACCATAACGAGACGGGGTGGGCATCTCTTTGTCAGCGATTATGGCATGCAGGTAAATATTCTGTCCCGGTACGGCATAAAAAATTATGGAGTTGCAGGACGGGATTTTCTTTTTGTCAATGGAGATGTGCGGGATTTCCGCTATGAAAATATTGAGATCATCAATCGCTATCACGGTGTCTTCCGTAAAACACACCAGGGAAAGACGCTATATGAGACGCGCATTCACTGGAAAGGCGACTTTATCGTAGGACGATATGAATCAGAAACAGATGCCGCCGTTGCCTACAACAAAGCGGCAGCTGTACTGATCAGAAAGGGATACGATAAAAAATATCCCGTCAACTATGTAGAAGAGCTCTCCCCCGAAGAGTATAAAAACCGTCTGGGAAAGCTGAAGATTTCAAAGACGATCGCAGATCTAAAAGATCGGATCTGACAGCCTGGGAGGCTGTTTACACCAAAGCCCCCATAAAATACAGGATCAGATAGATAATGATAATAACCCCGTTAAAGACTGAGCCAATGGTAGGGGTAGTGACATAGATATCTTCTCTTTTCAGACATCTCAGCGAGAGCACAAAGCCCGTCACGGAGAGCAGCAAATTCAAAATGCCCAGGTATCCGTATATAAGCCCGCCATTGCCTTTTTCCATGCCGGAACAGACAAACAATATGATCATCATGGCAAAGGACAATGCCGCCAGCAGGGCAGACAGAATCCCCTGCAGCGGATGCTTTTTATCTGTAAACTGAATCTTTCTTCTTTTCCCGATACGAATCTGCATATATTTCCTCCATTACGAAGCACTATTTTTCCTGCGTACGAAGTTCCAGACACACCGGCAGATACCATAGCAAAGATACCCCAGTACGACGCCTATTGTATTTAAAAACAGGTCGTCAACATCAAAACATCCAACCTTCGTCACCAGCTGTACGGTCTCCACCGCAAGACTGAACAAAAAGCCAAGGAGGGATATTTTTAAAAAATCCAGAAAATATCCACGGCGCCTTTTCTCCAGGCTTGGCACAAAAAAACCAAAGGGCATGAACACTACCACATTTCCCACCAGATTGATCATGACAAAATCAAATCCAAGGATATCCCGGTGGCGGATGTACCGGGTGATCTCCCGGAACAGCACGAGATTGTACTGATAATCGGTATAATGGGTAGTGCGCCCATATTCTTCACTGAAAAACAGAAAATAAATCAGAAGTACCATGTAACCGATAAAGGCAAGTGCCAGTAAGTTACGAATCAATTTCTTCAAAACAATCCCTCCAAGGAATATTATTGACGTATTTTTACTCCTAAGCTTTCCATTTTCTTCAGTATTTTATCCATCACCGCCGTCACATCCTTATCCTCCAATGTGCGGTCCGCGGCACGGAATTGAATGGAGTAAGCCAGTGACTTCTCATCTGCCGCCAGCTGCTCTCCCTCGTACACGTCGAACAGCTTAAAACTCTCCAGAATCTTTCCGCCATTTTTGCGGATAATCTCCTCCACCTGTCCGGCGAGAACATTCTTTTTCATCACAAGAGAAATATCTCTCGTAACAGCGGGGAATTTGGCAACCCCTTTGTATTTGATATCAAAATCTGCCAGCTCTGCCAGCATCTCCACATCCAGAACTGCCACATACGCCTTGGTTCCAATGCTGTAATGATCCAGCACCTCCGGATGAACCTCGCCCAGAAATCCAAGGGTTTTTCCGTCCAGTACAATATCTGCCCGGCGCCCCGGATGCAGATAGGGACGGTCATCCTCCGGTGTGTAGGAAAGAGTCTGATGAATTCCCAGCTTATCAAAGATTCCCTCTACCACACCTTTCATATCGAAGAAATCGCCCTCTCCGTACATTCCCAGTGTCAGCTGCAGGCGCTCTTCCGGAAGTTCCTCCAGTGGAAGGCTCTTGGGAAGATAAATATTTGCCAGCTCATACAGCCTTACATCTTTATTTCTGCGGTTGTAATTGGTGGAAAGGGAGGTCAGCATTCCATTCAGCGACAGGGTTCTCATAATACTGTAATCCTCTCCCAGAGGGTTGGAGATCACGATGGCCTTCCGCACATCACTCTGCTCCGGAATCAACAGTTTGTCAAATACTTTCGGACTCTCAAAAGAATAGCTCATACCCTCGCAGAAGCCCGCCTGCTCCACTACATTTCTCGCTATATTGCTGATCTCTGTCTGATAAGATAATTTTCCGGCTGTCGCCTCACCGCTGGGAAGTGTGGCAGGAATTTTATCATAGCCGTAAAATCTTGCCACTTCCTCTGCCAGATCAGCCAGACGGTGAACGTCCTGTCTCCATGTAGGCACATGCACCAGACGTTTTTCCCGGTCCACCGGAAGATCTACCATCTCAAAGTAACGGATCATTTCTTCCTCACTGATATCGGTGCCAAGAAGAGCGTTGATTTTATCTGGATCGTATGCCACTGTCTCCTCTTCCCGTTTCACCGGATAAATATCCACACAGCCACCTACAACGGTGCCGGCGCCCAGCTCCTCGATCAGCTGGCAGGCACGGTTCATCGCCTCCATAGTGGTATTGGGATCCAGTCCTTTTTCAAACTTCGCCTGGGCGTCAGTACGCATACCCAGCTTTTTCCCAGACAGACGGATATTGGTGCCGTCAAAGCACGCCGCCTCAAAAAGCATCGTTTTCACGTCGTCGGTGATCTTGGAATTTTCGCCCCCCATGATACCGGCGATACCCACCGCCTTCTCTCCGTCGCAGATCATCAGGATGGAATCATCCAGCTGACGCTCCTGTCCGTCCAGAGTCATAAAGGTCTCGCCCTGCTTGGCATTTCTCACAACGATCTTTCTGCCGGCAATGGTATCCAGATCATAGGCATGCATAGGCTGGGAATATTCCTCCATCACATAGTTGGTGATATCCACAATGTTATTGATGGGGCGGATTCCGCATGCCGCCAGCCTTCTCTGCATCCACTCCGGTGACGGCGCCAGTTTGATATCTTTTACCACCCGCGCTACATAACGGGAGCAGAGCTCCTTATTTTCTATCTCTACGAAGATATAATCTTCTGTCTTCTCGTCGTTGCCCACCGCTTTTACTTCCGGCGGACAGAAGGGTTTGCGGAAGGTCGCCGCTGCCTCTCTGGCGATACCGATCACGCCAAAGCAGTCCACACGGTTAGAGGTAACTTCGTATTCAAAATTGGCATCCCGCAGTCCCAGAAGCGCGATGGCATCGCTGCCTACCGGCGCATCTTTATATTCTGGATTGTCGCTGAGGATATAAATGCCATTCTCCGGAGCGTCAGGATAAAAATCTCTGGATGAGCCCAGTTCCTCGATGGAACACATCATTCCACAGGACTCCACTCCGCGGAGCTTTCCCTTTTTGATCTTAATCCCCCCTGGTGTCTTAGATCCATCGTGACCGCCTGCCACACGTCCCCCGTCCAACACCACAGGAATCTTCTGCCCTTCTTTTACGTTAGACGCTCCTGTCACGATCTGTACCTGGGTTCCCTGCTCATCCACTGATACCTGGCAGACTACCAGCTTATCCGCATCCGGATGCTTTTCAATCTTGTCGATCCTTCCCACGATGATCTGATCCAGATCCTCGTCAAATTTTTCATATCCCTCCACCTTGGTACCGGACAAAGTCATGGCGTCCATGTATTCTTTTTCGGTACATTCCAGTTCCGGAACATATGCTTTTATCCACGATAATGGTGTATTCATTCTACTAACCTCTTTTCTTTTATTTACGGATGCCCGTCGGCGTTAGGCCACATCCTATCCTAAAACTGCTCCAGGAACCGCTTATCATTCTCATAGAGCAGACGCATATCGTCAATTTCGTATTTCAGCAATGCGATTCGCTCCAGACCAACTCCGAAGGCAAAACCTGTATATTCATCCGGATCAATGTGACTCATCTCCAATACGTGGGGATGAACCATTCCGCAGCCCAGAATCTCGATCCAGCCCTCGCCTTTACAGAAGCGGCAGCCCTTTCCGCCGCATTTAAAACAGGTCACATCCATCTCCGCACTCGGCTCTGTAAACGGGAAATGATGGGGGCGGAATTTTACTTTTGTTCCTTCCCCAAACAACTCTTTTGCAAACTCTGCCAGGGTCCCCTTCAGATCTGCAAAAGTAATATTTTTATCGATCACAAGACCCTCGATCTGATGGAAGGAAGGAGAATGGGTGGCGTCTACCTCATCGGAACGGAACACTCTTCCCGGTGCGATCATGCGGATCGGAAGCTTTCCTTCCTCCATCACCCGGACCTGTACCGAAGAGGTCTGGGTACGCAGCAAAAATTTATCATTGATATAAAAGGTATCCTGCTCATCTTTCGCCGGATGGTTTGCCGGAATATTCAATGCTTCAAAGTTATAATAATCATATTCCACTTCGGGGCCTTCCACAACCTCATAACCAAGTCCCACAAATATTTTTTCCACTTCTTCGAGCGCAATGGTATTCGGGTGTCGATGTCCCAGTTTCGGTTTCTTTCCCGGAAGAGTCACATCGATCACTTCGGCTTTCATCTTCTCTTCACGGAGGGCTTTGGCAAATGCTGTCTTTTTTGCCTCCAGCTTTGCCTCGATGCCTTTTCTCGCCTCGTTCACCAGCTGTCCCACCTTCGGTCTGTCCTCCGGTGCCACATCCTTCATGGATTTAAGCACGCTGGTAAGTTCTCCTTTTTTGCCAAGAAACGCCACCCGGATATCATTCAGCTTATCCAGTCCTTCGGATGTCTCGATCTGAGACAGGGCATCCTTCATGATCTTTTCAAGTTTTTCTTTCATGATCTCCTCATTTCCGCAGGATACACATTTTATCCTGCTGCTTGTTTTATAATCTGTATCCGGAAATAACATGCCTGAAAAAGCGGCGACTGAAAACCGCGCCGCTCCAAGAATCGCAAAGCGATTCTTGCTCCGCACAAAACGAACTTTCCTAAGCAGAAAAAAGCGGCGGCTGAGAAACGCGCCAAAGAACTAAAAATCAAAAAGTCCATCCCCCACAGGCATGTTTTCCATGCTTACAAGGGACGGACTTACATTTCCGCGGTACCACCCTGATTCCTACCACTCACAAAGAAGCTCTTTTCTCTCCTCTGTCCACAGCAGACACTCATTATCGCTTAACGCGCAGCCACGCCGCTCCCTACTGAATTTCAGAAACGGAACTCCGGTGTGAATGTCAATGACCCAGGGAACCTGACAGAACTTTCAGCCGGTGATTCTGTCTCTCTGATGGAAATGGATCATATCTGGAGAATATCCTCCTGCACCATCTTCGTCTTTATCAATTTGGATTAATGGTATCACATTTTGGGCCGTGGTGTCAATAATTTTATTAACTATTCACCACTTCCTTCTGACATGGGGACAATATCCATTCTTCCTCACCGCCCGCACTGCCACATAACAACCGCACTGTCCACAGATCCCACTGCGAAGCTCCGGACAGGTGTCACAGATCAAAAGCCTTCTCTCGTGCTCCTCGGGAGATACCTTGTCTTCCTGCGGAATATTGGCGATATAATCCTCCAGCTTGAGACGTTCCTTTTCCAGCATCTCTTTTGTCCACATACACTTGCGGCAAAATGGTATCTGTTTTCCCATGATCCCCCTCATTTCTCCAATCCACGAGCGTCACGCATCGCGAGACCACTCGGGTTAGCGGGTGCGCTGGAATACCCTGCGGGCAAGCTCGCTGGTATTCTCATTTTACCCTCACATAAATTATAAGGGGCGGCACAGACCGCCGCCCCACACAAATAATATCCATTATTTCAGAATCAGTGTCACCACACTGCATGGAGGCATTTTCACCGACAGGCAGCCTTCTGTCAGCGAAGCGCCATCAAACTCTACCGGCTTCACCACGTCTTCCTTCTCAAAGGAATTGAAATCATCCATCTTTCCGGTGAGAATCCTTCCACTCACAGCGGAAAATTCTCCTTCTATGCCCGTAGAAATTTCAATTTCTTCGGAGAGAGAAGCATTTGCCAGGGTAACGGTCAGCTCACCCTCTTCGTTGATGGAAGCAGAAGAAGAAATCAGCGGAATACTGTGGCCTTCGCATTCTTCCACCGGAGTATCCACAAAACAGTCTACAAGTGTAGCATTCTGGTGGCGTTTGTACATCTCAAACACGTGATAGGTCGGTGTCTTAACGATTTTAGCACCTTCGGTCAGGATCACGGCCTGAAGTACATTTACTACCTGGGCGATGTTTGCCATGGCGATGCGGTCGCAGTGGCGGTTGAAGATATTCAGGTTCAGTGCCGCTACCATAGCATCCCGCATCGTATTCTGCTGATACAGAAATCCCGGATTCGTCCCCTCTTCTACCTGGAGCCAGGTGCCCCACTCGTCCACGATCAATTTAACCTTGTGCTCTGGATCATATTTACTCATGATCTCCAGATGGCGGTCGATCATCTCCTCAATGCGCAGGGTCAGCTCAATGGTCTCATAGTATTCCTTCGTATCAAACTGTGTTGCCTTGCTTTTCTTCTCCCAGCCTCCGGGCACCGTATAATAATGCAGGCTGATGGCATCCGCAAAACGGTCACCGATAATACTCATGAGTTTATCCGTCCACTCATAATTCGCCCCGTCCGGCCCGCAGGCGATCTTATACAGCTTATTGTCGCCGTAATCCCGGCAGTATGTCTGGTATCTGCGGTAAATATTCGCATAGTAATCCGGCGTCATATTGCCGCCGCAGCCCCAGTTCTCATTGCCCACACCAAAATATTTTACCTTCCAGGGCTCTTTTCTGCCGTTTTTCTGGCGCAGTTTCGACATCGGTGACTCACCGTCAAAGGTCATGTACTCGATCCATTCTGACATTTCCCGAACGGATCCGCTGCCCACATTTCCATTTATGTATGGTTCACACCCCAGCTGGTCGCAGAGTTCAAAAAATTCATGGGTTCCAAAGCTGTTATCTTCTACCACGCCGCCCCAGTGGGTATTGATCATGCGCTTTCTGTTCTCCTTCTCACCGATTCCATCCATCCAGTGATACTCATCGGCAAAGCAGCCGCCCGGCCAGCGAAGTACCGGGATCTCCAATTCCTTCAAAGCCTCTACCACATCGTTTCTCATTCCATTTGTATTAGGGATCTCAGAATCCTCTCCCACAAATATCCCCTCATAGATACATCTTCCCAAATGCTCCGAAAAATGACCGTAAATTTCCCTGTTGATCTTTCCCATTTTACGCTTTGCGTTAATCATTCCTGTAATCTTTTTCATGATAATACCTCCTGAATTTATTATTTTCAATTGATGTCTGGACCTCTTGCCCCTTGTATTATCATACATAACTAAGCAGCCAAAGAAAATAGATTATTTTGGTGCTCTTATGTATTTTTTTGTATGGATACCACTCTTCTTCGTCAAAGAGAGCGGCCTGGTTCCGTCAGTCCTGGTCAAAATAGCCCTTATACTTGACCTCATATTTCCCGTCGGGAAATAATTCATGATAGAGGGCTATAAAATAGTCGTCTGTCATACTGGAAATATAATCCACCACAATCTGATTCGGATCTTCTTTCCTATATTCTTCTAAAGGCCGTTTATTTCCCTTCGGGTAATTCATATGATGGCGGTACAGGATCGAATCCTCATCCTGTCTCTTTGCCTGCCCCAGAAGCTCCTCATATACTGCCTCAAACATCGGTTTGACATTTTCTTCATATAGGGAATCCACCTGGGGATTTTTGTATATCTGTTGGTAATTCTCACTTTTTGCCCGGGAAAAAGCCTCATAATACTCTGGATCCATACAGATATAATCTTTGCGATAGCTTCTTTCGATAATATTTACCGTCATATTATTGATGATCTCGGCATTGTTTCTCCCGATCCGGTCTGCTGAAAAAATTTCTCCCCCAGAGATCACTCCCACCTTCTGGGCGTCCTGCCTGTCCTTTCCCAGATAGGCGATTATGTCGCTGATTCGCATGACACAGCCCTCCAGCGTAGAAGGAATCTGCTTTTTGTTCGCCTTCGGATCCGTATAGCAGGCCTCCACCCTCTGGTCAAACTCCTCAAAAGATGTCAGAGACACCGGCCGGTATTCCTGCATCTCCATTTCTCCATTGTGGCAGAGGATACCATCCAGTACCTGAAGGCTGATATTCCAGCGCACCAGCCTGTCCAGAACCCGTACACTCTGCACATTGTGATTAAAACAGCGCCCCGTGTGACGGTGGTATATCTCATTCAGAAAACCCTCTCCCGCATGTCCAAAAGGGGTGTGGCCAATGTCATGTCCCAGGGAAATCGCCTCGATCAGATCGGTATTGAGCCCAAGTCCCCTGCCGATATTTCTCGCGATCCTGGACACCAGCTGTACATGCAGGGCGCGACGGGAAATATCATCATTCCGGTATGCGGAAAGCACCTGAGTCTTATCCGAATAGCGGTTGTAATAGGGATTGTGCAGGATCCGCTCCGTGTCTCTCACAAAAGCAGGACGCCACAGATTCGCCTCCTCATGGTCACTCCGCCGCCGGATGGCATTTTCATCTACAAAGGCACAGGGATTTACCCAGTGACATCTCCGATCCTCCCTGATACGCTCCTGAAGCACCTTACTGAGCCCGTGGTAGGCCGCCATATGATCACCTCGCTATCGTAATTTATGAAGTACCTCCTCAAAACATACTCCATCTGTCTCTGGTATATCAAATCTCTCTGTCACCCGGATACACTCCTGCACAAAGGCCGCCGCCTTGCGGACAGAGGTCTCAAAATCCACCCCATTGACACAGTCAGCGGCGATAATGGACGAGAAAATATCGCCGGTGCCGGAGCGCACCTTCCCCACCCTCTTCTGCCGTAACAGCTTACACTCTCCCGGATTCTCACTTACCACATTAGAGATAAACTGTCCGGAATCCAGTCCGGATACTACGATCTTCTTCGCTCCCAGCTCCCGCAGACGCGCCATCATCTCCAGTAATTCTTTCCGCTGCCAGTTCCTATCCTTAAAAGGAATGCCGGTGAGCATACAGGCTTCTGTTACATTGGGCGTGAGAATATCGGCATACTCCACCAGATGCTTCATCTTGTCACACATTTCCTCCGTATAAGTGGGATATGCTTTTCCATTTTCTCCCATGACTGGGTCTATGATCACCTGGGTTCTCTCATCCCGGAACTGACGGATAAATTCTCTCACGATCTCGATCTGTTCCGCCGATCCCAGGAACCCGCTGGCAATGCCCTCAAAGCGGAGATCCAGTTTTTTCCACTCCTCCATAAACCTCGGCATTTTATCCGTAAAATCATTATAATAATACGAGGGAAAACCCGTATGATTGGAAAATATGGAAGTTGGCAGCAGACAGGCCTGTACCCTCATATGAGAGATCACCGGAAGGGAAACGGCGGCTGAACACCTTCCAAAACCCGATATATCATTGATGACAGCTATTTTTTTCTGCTTATTGTGCGACATTTCTTCCACTCCTGTATTTTTGAAAAAATTCCCTGGTTTCCTTCACAACCACGCCTCCCAGAGCAAACAGCGCGATCATATTCGGTATCGCCATCAAACTGTTAAAAATATCCGCTATGGTCCACACCGCGGCCACCGTCATATACGGTCCGATAAATACCGCAGCAATGTAGAGCCAACGGTATACTTTTACCACCTTCCGGCTTCCCGACAGATATTCAAGGCACCGCTCCGAATAGTAATCCCAGCCGAGAATCGTAGTAAAGGCAAAAAACACCAGGCAGAGCATCAGGACAAAAGAGGCCGCCTGCGCCGGAATCGGCAGACCGTTCTGAAAAGCATAGGTGGTGACCTGGACTCCCTCCAGTCCTTCCACACGCCATGCCCCGGTGAGAACGATGGAGATCCCCGTCATGGAGCAGATAATAATCGTATCGATAAAGGTTCCTGTCATGGACACAAGCCCTTGTCTCACAGGTTCCTTCGTCTGGGCTGCTGCCGCTGCGATGGGCGCCGATCCCAGTCCTGCCTCGTTAGAGAAAATTCCCCTGGCAACTCCCTTCTGTACCGCAACAATCATGCTTCCCACGACCCCTCCTGTCACGGCAGAGGGATCAAAAGCTCCCCGCAGGATCTCTCCCACTGCCGCCGGGATCTCTTTGATATTGCACACCATAAGTACGATACAGAACAATATGTAAGTAACGGCCATCAGCGGTACTACCACCTGAGACACGCTGGCGATCCTGCGAATTCCCCCGATGACTACCAGCGCCACACATATGGCAAGGAGTACCGATGAGATAACTACCGTCCAGGAATATTCTCCCAATCCGGGAATATCTACCATATGTACCTGATCCGGATCAAAAAAACCCTGAATCGCCGATGAAATACCGTTGACCTGGGAAAATGTCCCGATTCCAAAAAGCCCCACACAGGCGCCAAAGAAGGCAAATACCTTTGCCAGCGGCCGCCACTTTTTTCCCATACCCATTTCGATATAGTAAAATGGTCCTCCCAATACATGGCCGTCTTTATCCACCGTCCGGTATTTCACCGCGAGAAGTCCCTCTGCATACTTGGTTGCCATGCCAAAAAGCGCCGCTGTTACCATCCAGAAAAGGGCTCCTGGCCCCCCCAGACAGATTGCCGTCGCCACTCCTACGATATTTCCTGTGCCGATGGTGGCAGAAAGAGCCGTACACAGCGCCGCAAAAGAAGTGACTTCTCCGGTCCCTCCCTCTTCATTTTTCACCATCCACTTGAGAGCCAGGGGCAGCCTGCGCATCTGCAGGAACCCCAGACGGAATGTCAGATACAATCCGCCGGCAAGGATCAGAACCATAAGTGGAACCCCTGTTATAAACTCATTTACCGCTGCAAGAATTTCATCGATCTGTGACAACATCAATTACTTCCTCCTCCAAATCCAGTTAAAAAAATAATAACGATTTTAAGTAAAAAAGTCAAGCCAAAGCAAAATACTACTTCCCATTTTATGAAACATTTGTTATACTTACCTCAATAGCTATGTTCAGACAACATTTATAAGGAATATGATTAAGGGATACAACAGAAAGAATGGGGGACTGACTATGATCCGGGAAGTAGATTATGCTACATATGCCGTTGATCATCGCGATAATCTGCGTATTATCAGTTTTAACGATTATTTTACAAAACTAACAGGCTATACCGCCCAGGATGTCTATGCCGGTAAAATGACTTTACGGGACCTGATTCCCCCCAGCATATGGGAAGAATATATGATAGCAGTAAACCGTGCCTCTAAGACTGATGATGGCTCCGGGTATTTTGAACATCCGATTCTTTGTAAAGATGGTAGCAGCCTTGTAGTACTCTGCTATGGCAGACTCCGGGACGATGGCTCCGATGTCAGTGACATTTTGATTACAGATATCACAAGCCACATTGAAGCACATAATGCGGTAGTTCATCAGGAAAAAGAACTCCGCCTGCTGCTAAAAAAATTAAGTTTTATTTCAGAAAGGAAAGAAGAGTATACGGTGGACTATAATTACACCACCGACCATTTTGACATTACCATCATTAAAAATGGAGAGGCGAAAAATATATACTCCGTAGACAATTATTTGGAGAATCTTTACCAGATACCAACGATTCACCCGGATGATCTGGAAGACTATGCCAACATTTTGCGCAATCTGCCCAATCTGAAAGAAGGTTTTGCCTTTGATTTTCGGAGTTCACTGTTCACCGAGGGAAAATTCTGCTGGTATCGTACCACCTACGCCCCCTATCACGATAAGGAAACGGATGAAACACATATCATTGGACGAATCGTAAATATCGATGAAGAGGTTATGAAAAATCAAGAATTAAAAAGACAGGCACAGATCGATACACTGACTTCTCTGTATAACCAGGGAACCTCTCGTAACAAGATCGACGAAATTGCTCTTCAAAACCCGGAGAATTGTATCAATGCATTTATTATCATGGATCTGGATAATTTCAAACAAGTCAATGATAACTACGGACATATCCGGGGAGATGATGTTCTAAAACACGTCGGAAAAACCCTGCGGCAGTTTTTCAAATTTGGTACCGATATTATCGGACGCCTTGGCGGCGATGAATTTGTCATTTTTATGAGAGATGTTCCATCTATCAGCCACATTAAAAAATACTGCAATGACCTGTGCCAGGAACTGAGCAAACCTTTATGTTTGCAGGAAGATAACATACGTATCACCATAAGCATAGGAATTGCCCTTCAGAACAATGGACCAGACAGCTTTGACCACCTGTATAAGTGTGCAGATGACGCCCTGTACCAGAAGAAAAAAGAGGGAAAGAATGGTATTTGTTTTTATAAACAGTCCTAAAATAAAAGAGATACAAAGAGAAAAACCCCCATCATATGAAACAAGTTTTCATATGATGGGGCATTTTTTTATTCACACCTGGAAATTTTTACACCCTTCATCAGCTTCTTGCCGCGAATGGCAAACAGTTCCGATACAGACACCACCTGGATTCCCTTCTCCTGGAAATAAGCAAGGATTTCAGGCACGGCTTCTACTGTCTTCTCATAGGTAGAATGCATATTGATAATATCTCCATCTCTGGCCTTCTTCACATTCTCCACGATCTTATCCTTATCTACCTCATTATCTGGTTTATAATCATGGCTCCAGTTAGACACGTCAATAATCGGAGCATCGATCACTTCAAACATCGTATCGCCATAAGCTACATTCGGCGCCCGGAACAGAAAACTGGAATACCCGCTTATCTCTGTGAGGAGTGCGTCGGTCTTGCCAAGGCTGTCTTGGATCTGTTCTGCGGTTGCTTTATCCAGGCTGGCCCAGCCATAGGAGTGGTTCGCGATCTCAAATCCCCAGTCCAGGGCCTGCTTTACTTCCTGCCTGTGCTCTTCGCTTTTTTCAATACTGCTGCCAATATAGAAAAATGTCGCATGAGCCCCCGCATCCTTCAGCGCCTGCTGGATCCTCAAACCATAATCCACAAAAGTATTTCCACTATTGCCCGGTCCATCGTCAAAAGTCATAGCTACAACGGGCTTTGACGGATCAATATTTTCCTCGATCCATGCCCGGTCCAGACCTTCATAACGGAATTCACCTGGCTCCAGAGACTCCTCTGGTTCTGGAGATTCTGTTACCTCTGGAGTAGTAACCGGAGTCTCCGACGGGGTCTGGGACGGTGATGGAGTTATGGTCACAGCAGGTGTCGATGTTGGCACTGCCGGCGTCACCGTTGCTGTCGGAGTCGTCGTCGGCACATTCGGTTTCTTAGCATCTGCTTTTTTAATTGTAACCTGACAGGTAAGTTTTTTCTTCCCTACCTTCGCTAAAACAACTGCTTTTCCCTGTTTTTTTGCCTTTACCACTACACTCGTTTTCTTTTTACCAGATAGTGATATGTACTTTTTCCCACTCTTAATAGACCATTTCACTTTTTTAGCGGTATTCTTCACTTCCAATTTTTTCTTCTGCCCAACCTTCAACGTAATCTTTTTGCTGCTTAACTTCATTTTTTTCGCCGCGGACACCGGTACTGTGATCCCTGCTACAAGAGCACATACCAGAACCAGGCTTAAACCTTTCACCATTTTCTTCATGAGTAACATGACCTCCTTATAAATTTGACACAACGTAACTTGTATTCATATTATAACATTTTGAGGGTCAGGTCAACACTCATTTAATGGTTATTTTACCTGTCTTTATTTTTTCCAGGTAGCTTTTGAAAACAGCAGCAGGATCGGAAAAAGTTCCAGTCTTCCCGCAATCATATCAAAAATTAAAACACATTTAGAAAACGGTGAAAAAATAGAAAAGTTTTCCATCGGTCCCACCGCATTAAATCCCGGTCCTACATTATTAATAGTGGCAGATACACCGGAAAAATTGGTAGTAAAATCAAATCCATCCATACTCACCAGCAAAACAGAAACCGCATAGGTAAGAATATACGCCACCAGGAATACATTTACCGAACGGATCACCTCGTGCTCCACCTTTCTGCCATCCACTGAAACTTTATAGATGTTCCTGGGATGAACCATGACTTTCAGCTCCTTGCAGAATGTCTTCAGCCATATGATCAAACGGGAGACCTTCATTCCTCCGCCGGTACTTCCGGCACAGGCGCCGACAAACATCAACATGAGAAGAATGGTTTTGGAGAACTCCGGCCACTGGTTGAAATCCACGGTGGAAAATCCCGTGGTCGTAATGATGGAAGCCACCTGAAACGCTGAATGCTTTATCGCTTCAAAAATACTCCCATACATATGGTGTATGTTAAAACTGATTGCTGCCGCTGCCACCAGGATAATCAGAATATATGCTCTGACCTCCGCCATCCGCAGGGCATCCTTCCAGCGTCTCCCAATGACGACCAGATAATAAAATGTAAAGTTCACGCCAAAGGCGATCATAAATATAGTTACCACGATCTGTATATAGGATGAAAATCCTGCGATGCTGTCACTATAAATACCAAAACCACCAGTACCTGCGGTTCCAAATGTCGTCGTCATGGCATCGTAGACGCTCATTTTGCCCGCCAGCAGAAAGATAAATTCTACCACCGACAGGGCAATATACATTCCATATAAAATCTTCGCTGTAGACTTGATCCTGGGAACCAGTTTCCCCACTGTAGGCCCCGGACTTTCTGCCTTCATCAGATACATATTGCGCCCGTCCGCCAAAGGAACTACCGCCATCATAAATACCAGGACACCCATACCGCCGATCCAGTGGGTAAAAGTCCGCCAAAAGTTGACTGCCTTGGACATCACTCCTACATCTGCCAAAATCGTAGCTCCAGTAGTCGTAAATCCGGAAGCCGTCTCAAAGACCGCATCCACAAAAGAGGGAATCGCTCCAGACATCACAAAGGGCAGAGCCCCGAACAAACTAAGTAAAAACCAGCTGAGCGCCACGATCACAAACCCTTCCCTGGCATATAAAGATTTATTTTTAGGCCGGAACCGGGTAATAACAAATCCCAGCACAAGACAGATCAGAGAAGACAGCGCAAAATAAAGGGCATCCTCTTCCCGATAAATCAATCCTACCAGACATGGCAGTAGTAAAAATGCTCCCTCAAAGTTAAGAAGCCAGCCAAGAAAATATATAACGATCCGAATATTCATCTTATGCTTTCTCCTTTACTGCTTTCTCACGCTGATCACATCCCGGATATCCTTTAATCCCAGTGTCGTAGTCACCACCACCACTGAGTCTCCCACCCGCATTTCATCCTTTCCTCTCGGAATAATGATCTGTCGTCCGCGTATGATACAGGCCACCAGTGTATTTTCCTTGATCTTAAGCTTCTCCAGGGGAATCCCTGGCAGCTCCGAACTATCTTTCACCACAAATTCCAGAGCCTCCGCCTTATCATCCAGAATCCGGTACATCGTCTCCACATTACAGCCGATAGAATTTTTCATCGCCCGCACAAACTGAAGGATGTACAGCGCCGTGATCTTCTTCGGATATACGGTAGTGTCCAGATCCAGTTCCTTGATCACACGGTCAAAATCCATCCGGTTTATCTTTGTCGCGATCTTTCCAGAGGTCTGGCTTCTGGCAAAGAGCGAAAGCATAACATTTTCTTCATCAATATTAGTCAGCGCCACAAAGGCCTCTGCCTGTCCCACACCTTCTTCAATCAACACGATCTGTTCCGAGCCGTCGGCATGTATGATCTGTGCCTTTGGCAGCAGCTCCGAAAGCAGGTTGCACCGCTCTTCATTCTGCTCGATCAGCTTGATCCCAATTCCCATAGGCTGAAGCAGTTTCGCGAGATAATACCCGGTATCTCCTCCCCCTACGATCATCGTATCCTTAACCTGATGTGTCTCAATCCCTATCTTCTTAAAGAAATCGCTGGCCTTCTTGGGTCCGGCAATAATCGAAACCACATCCTTCTCCTGCAGCCGGAAATCTCCTTTCGGGATAAAAATCTCACCATCCCTCTCCACGGCACAAACCAGCACATCTGCGCCCAGCTTCGGTGCAATATTCATGACCAGCATGCCATTGAGACGGGATTCTCCCGGCACACGGAACTTCAGCATCTCCACCCGGCCCTTGGCAAAGGTATCGATCTTGATTGCCGATGGAAAACGCAGCACTCTTGCGATCTCCTGCGCCGCCGCAAATTCCGGATTGATGGTCATCGCCAGTCCCAGCGCACCCTTCACAAATCCGATCTCCTCACTGTACTCCGGATTTCTTACCCGCGCAATGGTCTGGCAGTTCCCCGCCCGCTTCGCGATCAGACAGCACAGCAGGTTCAGCTCATCCGATCCCGTAACCGCGATCAGTATATCCGCTTTCTCGATCCCCGCCTCCATCTGTGTCTTATAGCTGGCTCCGTTTCCCACAACTCCCATCACATCAAATTTATTTGACAGCGACTCCACCTCTGCATAACGGCGGTCGATCACTGTCACCTCATTATCTTCTTTGTTCAGCTCCTCCGCCAGCGTTTTGCCAACCTTACCGCAGCCCACAATGATAATCTTCATTTTCTTTTGACTCTCCTCTTATCCTCTTGAAAAGTAGTGTGTTCCCCTACTGAATAAAGTATCATATCAGAGGGAAAAAGTCAATGAAGGGGAGCCGGCTGGATGTTTCAATCAGATCACCCTTTACTTTAAATTCACTTTTGTGGTACACTTTAATATAGTATTAGATTTTTTTACAAATCTGGGGGGGACAGACTTTTTCCATCAAAAATCTCACATCAACACTGCTAAGGGACTTCTAATTCAACTTTTTGTAACTATCCCAGCTTGAACACCAAACTACAATATACACACTATAACATGTCAAGGGTATATCATTCCAAAATATGTATATCCCAAATAGTTTCTTGTATTACCCGAATACATTCTTCCGTATTCCGCATTATATCCATTCCCCAAAAATGAATTACTGTCCATCCTAAAAACAACAATTTCTTATCATTTTCCATATCCCGATCCCGATTTCTTTCAATCTTTTTAATCCAATAATCTGGGTTGCTTCCTTTTTCCAACCTTGCTTTCAGAACCTCCCAGTCTTTCCCATGAAAAAACTCACTGTCACAAAAAATGGCTATTTTATATTTTGTAAGAGCAATATCTGGACTGCCAGGCAGTTTCTTATAATTTTTACGGTATCGATACCCCTTATTCCACAATTCTTTTCGCAGCTTAACTTCTATTGAAGTATCTTTACTACGGATATGTCTCATGTTTTTTGAAATTATTTCTTTATCTCTTGGCAAATTTGTCACCACTTTTACATTTTATTTTTGATTCGTTTCTAATTTTTAGACAAACAAGCAATTCAATGGTACTAATTACACACATAAAAAATTTAGTGAGTATTATATGTATGCATAAGTACCAACTAATAATTCAAATGTCTATAATATTTTTACTTAACATTAACAACCTTCTCCATATAACAATCCAAGAATTCCTGAGTTATGCCGTGAAGATGCCTTCTTTGACATATAGCATATAATTCTTCTACTGCACTATATGCAAAATATCTGGTATCTAATTCACGAAATGAATCTTCATTTGCATATCTAATCACTTTATCCCTGTCATCATCCGGAGCGACAATTACATATTTCGTATCATGAAATTTAGGCAACTTACGGCTAAAATTCAACATTCGCATCAGACCACTTTTTACTCCAGTAGTATGCTCCACTTCCATAACTGCAGGCATAAATCTTCCATTTTTAAACCAAATACAATCAATCAGTAAACCTGCATTAGCTGCCCCCTCATATGGTGCAACCATATTTTCGCCATCTAAACTTTTTACAATTCCTTCATGCTCAATTAAGGGAACATCTTGATATTTTATCCCTTTATCATTTTGGGCAATCCATGTTCTAAAGCCAAGTTGTAAGCCTATTAAATATAATGCAATCTGTATCTGTGTATGTCTGCGAGCAACTTCTATTGACATCCCCTCTAACATGCAATTCGGAATTTCCAAAGTATCATATCTCACAGACATTGATGGAACTTCAGAAATAGCAACATCTGTTTCTACTCTGTGCATTTCTCCATATGTATGTGGTTCTTCTGGTTTCCACATTAAATGTTTGTGTCCATTTTCAACCGTAACATGGTCATTTATATCCATTATTCTGCCGGGATAGCAATAATAAAACTCAGGTGTATGTGCCATCAATGCCTCTAACACCGATCTTGTATTATAACTTCCCCCAAGAATTCTATCAAAATTAAATGGTTCATTTTCCGCTACTGCATTTGCGATTCTCCATATCATTTCACCAGATATATTTTCAACTTTTGCTCCACTTTCATTTTCTCCTTTATCCGGATTCCATCTTTTAAAACGAATTGGCCCACCAGGCTTTCTCACCTCAACTATCTTTATAACTCCCTTTGTTTGTAAGCTCACATAATTGTAAACCCTATTTTTAGGCAATCTATCAATAGTCTCGATGATATCATATCCCGTTATTTTTCTCATACCACTTCCTCCAAAAATGAATATATTGTTTTCGCAATACCAGAAGACATAATAAAGGGCACTCCATTTCCGATTGTTTTAAACATATCTGTAAGTGTCATATTATTAGGAAACGAAAATTCTTTCGGCAGCGATTGTATAGCAAGTGCTTCAGCAACTGATAATCTACGTTCTTTATATGGGTGCAAATGAACTTCGTTATTTCCATATGCTGCTGTAGGTGAGTATCTCCATCTATGTAACCTCTTATAAGATTTCTTTGAATCATCCCCCTCTGGTATTATCTTCATCTTTGCCAATCCCGCTTTAGGCTTAAAATAAGATGCAGCATTAGGATGCTTATTTACCTCGTTTTTCCTAAAAAAATACTCAACTGTCAATTCTTCCAGTATATTAGGTGGACAATTTTTTTCAGAATCAACTACAAATTCTTCTTGCGTTGGCCAAGGATAATTTTTTACCTCTTCCAAATCATATTTTATATACTTCTCCCAACAAAAATTATCCAAAGTGTCACATAATTCTTTATCTATACCAAAAAGTAAAATACGGTCTCTATCTTGAGGAGTGCCAAACTCCAATGAATTGGTCAAGCGTTCTGTCATAATGTACCCAGCACTGTCCAACATTTCTTTTAATTCCTCATAAAACTCCCTATGTCTTGCTGTCCGCCATAATCCTTTAACATTCTCAAATAAGAAAAAGTCAGGGTGTTTCTTTATAATCAACTCAACATACGAAAAAGATAATTTCCCATTATCACCATTTCTCCCACGGTTTTTCCCGGCAACCGAAAAATCAGGGCAAGGCGGCCCCCCTATAAAACCGATTAAACTCCCATCTTTTTTTGCATCCTCAATGTAAGACTTTAATTCTCCTTTACGCTCAGCAAAATATTCATTTATGTCAGTGTTCCAATATCCATACGTTGGTGTATCCAATTTCATTTGTTTACGTGAGTATTTATATGCCTCTAAAAAAGAGTTTGAATATTCGTTAACAAACTCTATTTTAAAACTATTCAGCTCAAATCCTAAATCAAGGAAACCACTTCCCGAAAAAAACGAAAAAATCTTAGGAATCACCGAATTTACCACCTTTCGTCACCGCATTAAAGCTCTTTATAAACCTTAGTATAACATATTTAGACTTTCTTTCCAAATTATTTTATAAGATAATGCATTTTTTCACTATGTACATTAAAAGTGCCAATGCCTTATGTAGCTTCATACAAGTATTGACTCAACATCATCATACAGGTAGCTTTCCCCGACTTCTATCCTATAATTTATGTCCGTAAAAGAATACCATCGGATCTTTGCTGTTCCATATAATTATCCCACTACTATTGTGATATTCACAATATGCCCTGCATTTACATTTTGTCAGTAC
>CANBKJ010000010.1 GCA_947369165.1 uncultured Lachnoclostridium sp. | reverse complement strand
CACCTTCAAAACGAGGACTTTCGGCAGAGATCCTCGCCGGTGAGCTGGCGCGAAGAGGAGTGGAAGCAGAGCCCTGTGATTCGATGAAAGAGGCCCTGGGACGGGCATTAGAAAGTGACGGAAACGACACTGGGGAAATGGATACCACAAGAGCAGTGTTTATATTTGGATCTCTTTCGATCTTAAAAGAAGCCTATCAGCTCCTTTACTAACATTTTACATGAAATTTACCCGGCGTATATTTGAAATTTACATACGTATAATAATATGATAATGCAAGGGTCAAAAGTTCAAAATGCCGTTCATGCTTGTATGATAAGGCATTTGAACCTGTGTAAATGAATATACAGGATAGAGAAGCTGAAAGGAGAAACCTATGGATATCTTTGATGTACTGACTATGCTCGGTGGACTGGCATTATTTTTGTATGGAATGCACACGATGGGAGAAGGATTGACCAAGGTGTCAGGAGGAAAGCTTGAGCGGATTTTAGAGAAACTGACTTCCAATCCTGTCAAGGCGGTGCTTTTGGGAGCCATGGTTACGGCGGTGATCCAGTCCTCATCCGCTACTACTGTGATGGTGGTGGGTTTTGTAAATTCGGGGATTATGAAACTCAATCAAGCCATTGGTATCATTATGGGTGCCAATATTGGTACGACGATCACAGCATGGATCCTCAGTCTGTCTGGCATTGAGAGCGATAATCTTTTTATGCAGTTTTTAAAGCCATCCAATTTTGCCCCGATCCTGGCATTGGTGGGCATCGTATTTATCATGTTTCTTAACAGCCAGAAGAAGAAAGATATCGGGATGATCCTGATCGGTTTTGCGGTGCTGATGTTTGGAATGGATACGATGAGCGGTGCGGTGAAGCCGCTGGCAGATGTTCCAGAGTTTACGGGAATTCTTACGATGTTCTCCAATCCGGTACTGGGTATGCTGGCCGGCGCATTCCTCACGGCAGTGATCCAGAGTTCTTCGGCCTCTGTGGGTATCCTGCAGGCGCTTTGTGCCACTGGATCCATCACTTATGGGACAGCCTTTCCGATTATTCTGGGACAGAACATCGGAACCTGTGTGACCGCGCTCATATCCAGTGTTGGTGCGAATAAAAATGCCAGACGGGCGGCGTTGGTGCACCTTTATTTTAACATAATAGGGACCACGGTATTTATGATCCTGTTTTACTCGATCAATGCAGTCGTATCCTTTGATTTCTTTGGAGACGTGGCGGGACCCGCCGGCATAGCGGTTATTCATACTGTGTTCAATGTATTTGCCACGCTGATCCTGCTTCCTTTTGCCAGGGGATTGGAAAAGCTGGCATATATCACGATCCGCGAGGACGAGGATGAAAAGGAGAAAAAAGAGATGGGATCTCTTTTGGACGAGAGATTTTTAGAGCAGCCAGCATTTGCCATGGAGCGCTGCCGACAGGTGGCGGCGGCGATGGCGGAACTGTCGCAGAAAGCGCTGACGGAGGCCATTTCCCTGATCAACAAATACGATGAAAAGAAAGCGAAGGCGGTATACCGGATGGAGGACGAGGTCGATCACTATGAGGATCTGCTGGGAAGCTATCTGGTGAAGCTCAGCAGCCGGAACCTGACGGAGAAGGACAGCCGGAGCCTTTCGACGATCCTTCACTGTATCGGAGATTTTGAGCGAATTTCCGACCATGCCATCAACATTGAGGAGTCGGCGAGAAAACTTTATGACCAGAAGCTTAAATTTTCGGAAAAAGCAGTGGGCGAGGTGCAGGTATTTACCAGGGCGGTAACAGATATTCTGAATCTTTCCATCCGAGCTTTTGAAGAGGAAGATGAGGAATTGGCAAATGATATAGAGCCCCTGGAAGAAGTGGTGGATCGTCTGAACAAAAAAATGAAAAAGCGCCACGTAAAACGTCTCCAGAATGGAAAATGCAACATTGAGACGGGTCTGATCCTCAGCGATCTGGCAACCAATTTTGAAAGGGTGGCGGATCATTGCTCCAACATCGGAGTCTGTGTCATTCAGATCAAAGAGGATTCCCTTGACACCCACGAGTATCTGGATACTCTGGATAAGGGAGAGGACACTTATTTTAATCAAAAATATAAAGAATACAAAAATATTTATAAATTGCCATAAACCGCTTTAACTTTTCTTCATTTTTTACTATAATTAGAGCTAGCTCGACGGTGCCAATTTGAACCCGTTAGGCTGGCTCGATGGCATCATGGGCAGATTTTTCTATTGCCATTAGGGAAATGCAAAGGAGAACATGTTATGAATAAGGCTGTTATTTTTGATATGGATGGTGTCATTTTTGATTCTGAGGCAATGGTACTGGCCTGCTGGAAGATCATTGGTGAAACCTATGGAATATCTGGTATTGACGAGGTATTCTGCCGGTGTATCGGTACCAATTCCGCAGAGACCAAAAGGATTGTGCAGGACTACTATGGGGAAGAATTTGATTATGAGCATTTTCGGGAAAAAGCCTCTGCGTTGTTTCAGGAAAAGACGAAAGAAAAAGGAGTGCCCGTGAAGCGTGGTGCCAGGGAACTTCTCAGTTATCTCAAGATTAATGGTTACCGGGTCGGGCTCGCCACTTCTACAAGAAGAGTAAGGGCGGAGGAAGAATTGGAACAGGCAGGACTGTTGAAATATTTCGAGACGGTGGTCTGTGGTGATATGGTGACTCACAGTAAACCCCATCCGGAGATCTATGAGCTTGCCTGCAGGGAGATGGGGCTGGATCCTGCGGCGGTTTACGCCATTGAAGATTCCTTTCACGGTGTCCGTTCTGCCTCTGCCGCAGGTATGAAGGTGATCATGGTGCCGGATATGATTGCACCCGATGAAGAAATGAAAGGGCTCGCCTGGCAGATTTACCCGTCTTTGATGGGGGTGCTGGGCCTGTTTCAGAGCTTTTAAAAAGCAGCCGCTGCACTCGATAGTACCATTTCATGCCAGGCTCACATAGAATAATTGGGACATTTCTGGAGAGACTACTACAAGATCATGTCTTGTGGAGGTTTTGCTATGAAAATAGTCCGTGTCTTTTTTATCGTAGTTCTGGTGTTTGTGATATTGATGCCCTATACGACGGCAAAGCCTGGAGATTATGAATATAAAATTGTACAATATGTGGCGTTAGGAGACAGCATAGCTGGTGGTTACGGGCTGGAGGATGTTCAAAAGGAGTCCTATGTGGGAAGGGTGGCAGCGGCCCTTGAAGATCGCTATGGCGCTGTACAATTGAGGAATTTTGGGGAAAATGGTCTCCGCAGCGATGAGCTGCTGGATATCCTCGGGAATGAAGACAACGAGCAGCATGATTCTTATATGGAAGCGATACAAAAGGCAGATCTCATTACCCTTTCCATCGGTTCCAATGACCTTCTGCAGTATCTGTCCCGGGATGTGGATCTGCAGAACTTCAAGAAAAATGGAGACCGATTATTTACGGAAGCCTGTCAGAAATTTAGTCAAAACATTCCTGGGATTTTAGATATTATAAGCCAGAATGCCCCCAATGCGCAGCTTTTTGTGAACAATATTTATAACCCCTGTAATGATATTTCCTTTGGCATCTCAGAAGAGACCGCTAAAAATCTGGAACAAATGGCTGAGCAGTATATCAGGAAGCTAAACAAGGGGTTTGAGACAAAGCGGGTGCAAAGTGTTTTTAACCAGAAAAAGAAATCAAAAAAATCCCGAAAATATGCGCTGGTGGATGTGAAGAGTGCTTTTGAGAACAGCGACGAAAAGTTGATCAATATGATGATTTCCTGGCGGAGTATCGATCCCCATCCCAACCGGGAAGGGCATCGGGTGATCGCGGAGCTGATCATTCCCCAGATAGATCTGAATAAATGAAAATGAGAGGAAATACCAATGAGGATAAAAGGAGCAATTTTTGATCTGGATGGGACATTGATCGATTCCATGTGGGTCTGGGATCAGGTGGATAAGGATTTTTTAGGAACACGAGGTTTTGAGGTGCCCTCGGACTATCAGAAGGAGATCCAGGCATTGGGATTTTATGAGACAGCCTGTTATACCATCGATCGCTTTGGGCTGAAGGAAAGGCCGGAGGATATTATAAAGGAATGGAATGATATGGCGGAGCGGACCTATCATAGAGATGTGCAGATAAAGCCTTATGCCAGGGAGCTGCTGGTATGCCTTCGGGAACATGGGATTCATCTTGGAGTGGCGACAGCTTCCTACGCTTCCTTATTCGCGGAGTGTCTGAAAAGAAACAAAGTGTATGATTTATTTGAGTGCTTTACAGAGACCAGCGAAGTGGAGCGGGGGAAAGGATATCCCGACATATACATAAAAGCGGCCGGAAAACTAGGATGTTCCCCGGAAGAATGCCTGGTATTTGAGGATATTCATAAGGGAATTCTGGGAGCAAAGGCCGGAGGCTTTTGCACCGTGGGGGTATTTGACGAAAAATCAGCGGATTCCTGGGAAGAGATACAACGGGATTCTGATTATGCGATACGGGGATTTGGGCGGCTTCTGCAGGATGTGCACTTGTTCCAGAAGATTTTTGGCTAAGAGAGAAACTGGGAAGGCAGGAATCTTGACGTATAAACAAATATCGTGTAGAATTGTATAGAATCATATTGTTTGTAAGGAAATGGGGCTGAACATGAAGAACAAAAATGACGTTGAAGTATTGATCAATGGTAGAAAATATACGATTTGTGGATTTGAGAGTGCCGAGTATCTCCAGAAGGTGGCGACCTATATAAACAGTAAATTTATGGAATTTAAGGACAAAGATTATTATTACAGCCTGGACATGGACCTTCGGAATATTCTTCTGGCAGTCAATATTGCCGACGATTATTTTAAGGCGAAGAAAGAGGCCTGGAACATACAACAGGAAAATGAGCGCAAGGATAAGATGGTGCTCGAGATGAAACATGAAGTCCTTGATTCCCAGAGTGGTACAGAAAAGGTCGGGCAGGAGAATGAAGCTCTGAAAGGCGATCTGGAGGAAGCGGAAAAGAAGATTGTGGAGCTGAACGTGAAGAACGAGGATAATATGACAAAGGTGTCTGAGCTGGAAGAAAAGCTCTCTAAAGTCGAGGCGGAGAATAGCGGAAATGTGGCCAGACTGGAAGATGCCGAGAAAGAGTATACGGAACTGAAAGCCAGGCTGGAAGAGACAGAGAAGGAAAATGGTGAGCTGAAAGCTAAGATCGAGGCGGCAGAGCGGCGGATCACAGATCTGGAGAACAGAAACCGGCGGGGAAAGAGATAAATAATTGGTGCATGCAAACAGACGGGAAACGGTGTTGCCGGGTTCCCGTTTTTCTAGCTCTACGGTGCCGTCGAACTAGTTACACGTAAAAAGGAGTAAGGATGAAAAAGATTGAGGTTCTGGCGCCGGGGGGGTCCCGGGAAGCCATTTATGCAGGAATATATGGAGGGGCAGATGCTATTTATACCGGGACAAGCCGTTTTTCGGCGCGCGCTTTTGCGGAAAATCCAGATGTGGAAGAGTTGTGCCGCATATTGGACTTTGCCCATCTGCATGGAAAAAAGATCTACCTCACAGTGAATACCCTTCTGACAGAGGAGGAGCTGGAAGGAAGTTTATATGATTTGATCCGGCCACTGTATGAACACGGGCTGGATGCGGTGATCGTGCAGGATTTAGGGGTCATGGATTTTATCAGGGAACGTTTTTCAGAGATGGATTTACATGCCAGCACCCAGATGACTCTCCTGACAGGGGAGGGCGCCAATCTTCTAAAGCCCTTTGGGGTGACAAGGATCGTTCCGGCACGGGAACTGACGATTCAGGAGATCACCCGGATGCGGCAGGTGACAGATCTGGAGATCGAGGTATTTGTCCATGGTGCCCTGTGTTACTGTTATTCCGGGCAGTGTCTGATGAGCAAGGTGATCGGCGGCAGAAGCGGCAACCGCGGCATGTGTGCCCAGCCATGCCGGCTGCCTTACCAAACAGAGGGAAAAAAAGCAGGATATCTTTTGAGCCCGAAGGATCTGTGTACACTGGGACAGGTGGGAGAGTTGATTCAGGCAGGGGTGGATTCTTTCAAAATTGAGGGACGGATGAAAAAACCTGCCTATACCGCTTATACTTCGTATCTGTACCGGACCTATGCCGATGCCTGTCTTTCTGGTATCCCAATGGATGATAAAGAATTAAAAAAAGATATACAGAAGCTGGCAGATATTTATAACCGGGGAGGATTTACCAGGGGGTATTTATTTGAGCCATCCAAAAGAAATATCATATACCGTAGCAAAAACAGTCATTATGGTGTTCTGGCGGGGACGGTACTGGCTGTCAACAAAGATAGGGTGGAGTACCGGGCGGAAATCCCCCTTCATCCCCAGGACGTAGTGGAGTTCCGGGATGAGGAGGCAGCAAGTGTCTACGAATATACACTAAAGGAAGGAGTTCCGAAGTCTGGAAAGGTGCGGGCACGTTATAAAAAAGGTAGTCCGCTGCGGGCAGGGCAGAAGGTATACCGTACCAGGAACAATGAGTTATTAAAGGAGATTGACGACCTAATCGAAGATGGCAGGAAAAACACAAAAGTTCCAATACGGGGAATTTTCAGGGCAGTCTGTGGTGAACCAGTCAGATTGAAGTTGTTTTTTGGAGAACTGTCCTGTCAGTGGGAGGGAGCTGTGGCAGAGAGAGCGAAGGGAAAACCAGTGAGTTCTGAGGATATAGAAAAACGTCTGAAAAAGACCGGGGAGAGCCAGTTTATATTTGAAGATCTGAATCTGTCCGTGGGTGAGCAGCTGTTTGTGCCTCTGGGAAGCATCGCCAGCCTGCGGCGCCAGGCTTTTGAAATGCTGGAACAAATGATTCTGGAGCGAAGCTGCCGAAAGGCAGGGAGGATACCAGAACAAATTTCTGAGAGTGAGGAAATGAATGAAACCTGTGGAGAGTTTTTTGGCGGAGAACATTTCACTATGATACAGATAACAGACTTTCGGCAAATGGAGGGAGTAAAAAAGGCGTCAAAGGTAAATGCTACTAATATGAGACTGCATTTTCCGCTGGAGGAGTTTTTGCCGGAAGAATGGAGCAGACTGGCAGAAGAAGCGGGAGAATTCAGGTATTATATTTCCCTTCCCAGAGTGTTACGAGAAAAAAATAAACTGCGCTTTCTCGATCACTGGAGAGAATATGGAAGTTGTTTCCAGGACTCTGGCTGTGCTGGAGCCGTCCTGTCCTCCATCGAAGCGCTTCCGGTTCTGGATAAGCTCTGGGGCCAGAAAAGGGAGTGGATCGCAGGTCCGGAGCTCTATCTCTGGAACCACAGGGCGGGCAGGGTATATGACCGGCTGGGACTGAGGGGGCATAGTTATATGGCATATGGAAGAGCAGCGGTTATGACCACAGAAGGCTGTGCCAGTCTGGAACTGGGCAAGTGTTCCGGTCCGGAGGGCAGGGGCCGGGAACTGGAGATCAGCACGCCGAAAAAAGATGACTTTACGGTGGTAAATTATTGTAATTACTGTTACAATGTAATATATGAAAAAAATCCGGGATGGCATGAGCCGGAGGATCTGGCAGAGATCCCGGAGATACAGTTCCGATCGGAAGATACAGAAGAGGTAAGAGAGGTTTTGGAGCAATGGAGCTTTTTATCGTAGAGCTTGCCAGATATGTGATTATTCTGGTGTTTGGCATTTATACTTTTTATGCATACCGGGCCTTTGCCAGCAAAGACAGAGCAAGGCAGAACCGGGTGTTCGCCGTCCAGAGAACCCTGACTGTTCTTTTGCACACGGTGATGAGTCTGCTGCTGATTATGGAAAATATGTCTCTGGTATATATTTTTCTATGGCTGGCGGAACTTGCGTTTTACTTTATCTTTATCAAGATCTATCAGGTATGCTACAAGGGGCTGTCTAAGCTTGTCCTGAATAATATGATGATGTGCATGATGGTGGGGTTTATCATATTGGGAAGGCTTTCTTACAGTTACGCCATTCATCAATTGGTGCTGGCGTCCATCGCCATGGTATTGTGTATATTTGTTCCGTTTTTTATCGAGAGATTTAGCATTCTGGAACGCCTTGGATGGCAGTATGCCCTGGCAGGGATTTTGTTTCTGCTTCTGGTCTTTGTTATCGGGGTAGAAAAATGGGGGTCCAAAAACTGGATCAGCATCGGAGGAGTATCCATCCAGCCCTCAGAATTCGTGAAGATTTTATATGTATTTTTTATCTCTTCGCTGTTGGCAAAGAGTACGAAGTTTAAGCATATTGTATTGATTTCAGGTGTGGCGGCGGTCCATGTCATCATCCTTGTGGTAGAAAAAGATCTCGGCGCCGCGCTGATCTATTTTATCACCTATGTGATGGTGCTCTATGTGGCGACGATGAATGTGGCGTATCTGGGGGCCGGACTGGGAGGGGGCGCCCTGGCGGCAGTGGTCGCCTACCGTTTGTTTGCCCATGTCCGGACCCGTGTCCTGGCCTGGAAGGATCCCTGGGGGACGATAGAAAATGAGGGATATCAGGTGGCGAGGTCGTTATTTGCCATTGGCACCGGGGGATTTATCGGCATGGGACTAGGAAAAGGGCTCCCTTCCAGTGTGCCGGTGGTGGAGAGTGATTTTGTATTCTCCGCGATCTCCGAGGAACTGGGCGGCGTATTTGCTATCTGTCTGATCCTGGTTTATCTGAGCAGTTATATTATGTTTGTCAATATAGCTATGAAAATGAAGAAACAGTTTTATAAATTAACAGCATTTGGTCTCAGCGTAGTTTTTATTTTTCAGGTATTTTTATGTGTGGGGGGCGTGACCAAATTTATTCCGTCTACCGGAGTGACACTGCCGCTGATCAGTTATGGAGGAAGTTCCATCATGACCACGATCATGATATTCGGTATCATTCAGGGAATGTATGTGTTGAACGGAAGGGAGGAGGAGAGCCTTGAAGGGGAAAGAAAGAGCGAAGGAAAAAGAAAGGGAGAAGGGAAGAGAAGAGCCAGGAACAGAGGTTAAGAAAAGGAAGCGGATGAACAGGGAAATGGCTGCTGTCACCTATATTTTTATGTTTCTTTTTGTCTTTATGGCTTCCTATGTGATCTGGTTTTTGATGGGAGACACGGATAAAATTCTAAATAATCCGCAAAATAAGAGACAGGAGCTTTTGGCAGAGAGGATTCAGAAAGGAAGTATTCTCTCGGATAAGGGAAAGGTACTGGCAAAAACAGAAGTAGACAGCAAGGGAAATGAAAAAAGGGTGTATCCCTATGATGAGCTGTTTGCCCATGTTGTAGGGCGGGTCAGTCACGGAAAGACGGGTCTAGAGGCTTCGGAAGGCTATACGATGCTCACCACAGGAATCAATCCCTTGACAGGGTTGTTTAATGAGCTGAAGGGAGAAAAAAATCCCGGAAACAATGTGGTCACCACGTTAAATGTAAAGTTATCCCAGATCGCCAGTGAATCTCTGGGCAGCCGGCGTGGCGCCGTGGTGGTGACAGAACCATCTACGGGAAAGATCCTTGCTCTGGTGTCAAAGCCATCTTATAACCCGAACCAGCTGGACCGGAACTGGGAATCGCTGATCCGGGACAGTGACGATGATTCTGCACTGTACAACCGGGCGACCCAGGGGTTGTATCCTCCGGGATCCACCTTTAAGCTGTATACCACGCTGGAGTATATGAGGGAAACCAGCCGCTATGAAGAATTCCGTTATACCTGTACTGGCAGCATCGGCAAGGGAAAAGAAGCGATCAACTGTTATGGACATGAGGTCCATGGAACCATTGGACTGAAAAAAGCATTTTCTGAGTCCTGCAATGCTGCCTTTGCCCAGATCGGTGCGGGGCTGAATCCCTCCGATTGGAACGGTTTGTGCAGTTCCCTGTATTACAATAAGACACTGCCCATCAAAGAGCTGGAGCAGAAATCCTCCCGGTTTAATGCTGCCAGTGCGGAGGGAAAGGGCGATATCATGCAGGCGGCCATCGGGCAGGGAACAGTCCTGACAACACCCTTACAGAATTCTTTTCTGGTATCGGCTGTTTTAAATGAAGGTAAGTTGATGAAACCCTATCTTGTAGATCGTATCGAGAACACCTACGGCAATGTGGTGAGACAACAGGAACCTTCTGAAGTGGCAGCACCAATTACTAAAAAAGAGGCAAAGGTTCTGAAAGAATATATGAGAGAGGCGGTGCTGAGCGGCACGGCCACTGCGTTAAATACAAGCCGCTACAAAGCGGGAGGTAAAACAGGTTCTGCTCAGTTTAAGGAGGGATCCACGGATTCCCACGCCTGGTTTGTAGGATATGCAGAAAAGGAAGGAAGACAACTGGTAGTAAGTATTATTGTTGAGGGAGCAGGGACCGGAAGTGCCCATGCGGTTCCCATCGCACGAAAGATATTCGATGCATACTTTTAGATTGGAAGGAGGGAAAAAGCGTGCGTCAGATCGTAAGCTGCGGCGGAGTTGTAGTCTTTAAAGGCAAAATTCTGCTGTTGTATAAAAAATATAAAAAACGGTATGATGGCTGGGTTCTTCCCAAGGGAACGGTAGAGGCAGGAGAAGAGTTTGAGGAAACTGCGTTTCGGGAAGTACGGGAAGAAAGCGGAGTTTTTGGCAGGATTGTAAAATATATAGGTTCCAGTAACTATAGTTTTAACGTTCCAGATGATGTGGTGGAGAAAAATGTACACTGGTATCTGATGCAGACGGACAGCTTTTCCTGCCATCCCCAGAGAGAAGAAGATTTTTATGATGCTGGGTTTTATAAATTTCATGAGGCCTACCATCTGCTTAAGTTTGGTAATGAACGGCAGATTCTCGAGAGGGGCTACAAGGAGTACCAAAAGTTAAAAAGAGAGTGTATGTGGGGTGACCAGCAGATCGGGATAAGGTAGATTTATGTGTAGTGACAGCGTACATCTCTGTTACGCACCTTTTCAAAGTGCGTAACCCACTTATGACACTTTCAGCCTTACGGCTGCAAAGATGTCAGTGGGTTAACTGTTTCCTGATTGCATTTTGGACAGTAGAGAGGAAAGTTTTTTATCTCGGTATCTTCCCCCCAAAAATCCAAAACCCTGTTATTGCAATTCTTTAATTTTTTGAGCAATTTCTTCTATAACCCGTACGAAACATTCATCACTTTTCCCCGTCGGGTCATCAAGCTCCCAATCATCATCGAAAGCTCTGCCGATATAAGGACACCCAACATCACACCCCATTGAAATAGCTATGTCAGGTGCGGGAATTTTATCCGCTGTCTTGCTGTACTGGCTTTGTTCCATATCTATCCCATAGATTTCTTTCATAAGCCGCACAGCGTCTTGATTGATTTGCGGTTTTGTTTCCGTTCCTGCGGAATAGAAATCAAATTTATCTCCTGCTAAATGTTTGCCGAGTGCTTCTGCAATCTGACTGCGACAGGAATTGTGAACACATATAAAGGCTATTTTCTTTTTACCCATAATTAAACCCCCGATTTATGCAGTAAAGCAACTACATCGGCAGCTTTTAGCACCTTGCCTTTTGATACAACCTTTTCATTCACTACAAGGGCAGGCATACTCATTACACCGTATTCCATTACTTTCTGCATATCGGTAATGTATTCAACCTCTACGGAAAGTCCCATATCCTTTACTGCCAGCTTCGCATTTTCGTACTGCTCGTGACAGGATTTACAACCTGCCCCCAATACCTTGATACAGCAGATTTCGCCATCTTTCAAATCGGAGCAACACTCGGTTGCAGCGTTTTCTGCTTTATTTTCAGAACAGCCGCAACTGCAAGCACAAGCAGATGTTTTCTTTTCTTCTTCCTTTTTCTTTCCAAAACCAAATAATGCCATAATCATAACCTCCTAAAATTAAACAATTAAATATTGTACTGCGTTGAAGAAATAACCTACAACGATAATACCGACTGTGCATATTGCAATGAAAATGCCGAGCAAGTTCGGTTTAACCGCCTTGCGGAGCATAATCATTGACGGGAGAGAAAGCGTAGTTACACCCATCATAAAAGAGAGAACAACGCCAAGCAAAGCACCTTTTGCAAGCAGAGCTTCAGCAATCGGAATTGTGCCGAAAATATCCGCATACATCGGTACACCTGCAAGAGTAGCAAGAATGACACCAAATGGGTTGTTATCTCCCAATATTTTTACAATGAAATCTTCGGGTATCCAGTTGTGAATAAATGCACCGATACCTACACCGATTAAAACATAAGGCACAACTTTTTTCGCTGTAGAAACGACCTGTTCCCAAGCATATTTCATACGGTCTTTGAAATGCAGTTCTTCTTGTGGAACATCAATAGCGTGACCATTTCGTATAAATTCTTCTACTTCTTTATCAAGGTGCAGTTTCTCAATCAGAGTACCGCCGACAACGGCAATAACTAATCCGAGAACAACATACAAAACAGCAATCTTCCAACCGAAAATACTCATCAGCAATACAAGAGAGCCGAGGTCAACCATTGGCGATGAAATCAAAAACGAGAATGTAACACCGAGAGGTAAGCCTGCACTTGTAAAACCTATAAACAACGGGATAGACGAGCAGGAGCAGAAAGGCGTTACTGTTCCGAGTAGAGCTGCAATAATATTCGCTCCAACGCCGTGAAATCTGCCTAATATTTTTTTCGTTCTTTCTGGCGGAAAGTAACTTTGAACGTAGGATATGAGTAAAATCAAAAAAACTAACAACATCATAATTTTAATGGTGTTATACAAGAAAAATTGTACGCTGCCACCAATGCGAGTGCTTGTATCTAATCCACAAGCATTTAATATTGTTTCTATGAGTCGATTAAGCCAACTCATACCGAGGACTTCACTTTGAAAAAAGTCCCACCCTGACTTTAATGCTTTCATACAATACTCCTTTCATATAGACAAATTGAAATTTATCTATGCGTTGGTTTTAATGTAAGCCGTGCGGAAAAGTATTGGTATTCTTACTTTTCACAGCACGACTTGCTTTCACTCACAACATCAAGTGAAGTCAGTATCCTTAAACATTCTTTTGCCTGCTCAACACCTTTTTCTGAAATGGAATAGTGTGTCCATTTGCCCTCTTTGCGACCAACAACAATTTCTGCATCACAAAGGATTTTCATATGGTGCGAAAGAGTAGGTTGTGTTACATTGATTTCTTCCAACAATTTGCAAGCACATTTTTCACCCGAACGCAGTAGTTTTATAATTTTGATGCGGTTTTCATCGCAGAACGCTTTGAAAATTATCGCAGTTTTCTTTTCATCCATTTACTGACCTCTCCTTTCAAGATAGATATTTGTCTATGTGTTATTATATGCAACGCATAGGTAAATGTCAATAGCAGATAAATGAATCTCTGCCGAAAGTCTGATTAAGTAAAAATCAATTCAGTATTCACAAGTTCTGTTGCTCTACTCCGAATGTTAGTCATACCCCTCACCCACGCCATTTGGTCGGTTGCTTTGAATCGGGGAAGGTTAGGCAGGGGATAAGATAATCCCCTTGATTTTCCTACAATTTCAATCATTCTGGCTGATTACAAAGCCGAAGGGAGAAGCTGCTTCCTTATGTAGCTTCTCCCTTTGAGGAATCCTTTTTTAATACGTTTTTTGTTTCCGCTTACAGCAGATTCAATTTTTTCTTCAAAATATAATTGGACAGGAAGAAAAATACTACGGACAAGACAACGCTTAAAATAATGGAGAGTAAATAAATATGGATTGGTAAGCCGCCTGTCTGAGTGTCCAGAGACATATTAAAGGTTTCCATTCCGGCGGACATGTCTTTGCTTATCTCTGTGATCATAAATGGCAGAATTGCCACGATACTGATGATCTGCTGCACTGTATAAAGGGCCGCATAAAAGGCCAGAGAAGCAATGACGCGGTGGTCTCTCACCAGCTGTCCCAAAGATATGGCGGTAAAGATCTGCAGGATTGACAGCGCGAAGGAAATCAGAAAAGAAAAAATCTGAATTACCATTAATTCGTTGTCTCCGTTAAATATAAAGTGAAACATATCTTTTATATTAGCGCCTCCAGCTGTGCAGAGGATGGTAACGGAAAAGTAAGTCAAAATTATGGTTACAACTGTCCACGCGAAGGAGACGATGAATTTGCCCAGCAGAATTTGATGCGTCTTGGCGGGAACCGTAAAGGTCAGATATGCTTCCCTTGTGGCAGTTGTTTTGTAAAAACGCATACTGAGAAAAATATACGGAGAAATAAATACAAAAATAATGCCAAAGACAAGGAGGATGATTCCAAACCCAGACACAATGGTGAGAGGTGTCGAGTCATAATGTTTCAGCAGCTGGATAAACAGGCAGCCTGCCGAGATGAGAAGCGCCAGCCCGATATAAATGGGGACAAAGATCCGATAGGTGGATTTAAATTCGTGTTTCATTATTTTTCCTAACATTTGAAGACCTCCCTGAACAGTGCATCCACTGATTTATTTTCTTTTTCCCGGATTTCATCTACACTTTGATGAAGGCGGATCTGTCCATTTTGAAGGAAGACAGCCTCATCCAGAATGTTTTCCACGTCTGCGATCAGATGGGTTGAAATGATGACCGTGGAATTTTCACAATAATTTCCTACAATGGTATTCAAAATATAGTCTCTGGTGGCGGGATCCACGCCTCCAATGGGTTCGTCCAGACAGTAGAGGTTGGCATTCCGGCTCATGGTGAGAACCAGCTGAACTTTTTCCAGAGTTCCCTTTGACATATGAGCCAGCTTCATGGTGGTGGCGATGTCAAGTTTTTTCAGCATATCTTCGGCTTTATCCTGCTGGAAGTCAGCAAAAAAATCCGAAAAGTATTCAAATAAATTATTTACCTTCATCCAGCGCGGAAAGTAGTTCGCGTCTGGCAGATAGGATACATGCTGCTTGGAAATGACGCCGGGTCCATAACCTCCGATGGTGATAGTTCCACTGGTAGGAGACAGAAGTCCATTGAGAAGTTTCAGCAACGTGGTTTTGCCGCTGCCATTTGGTCCCAGCAGACCAACAATTTTTCCACATTCCAGTGTGAGATCAACGTCCTGGAGCGCTGTGTAGCCGCCGAATTTTTTAGACAGCCCTTTGGTCTCTAATAATATCATAATAATCCTCCATTCTTTCCCGTGTACAAAGCCACGGAATACATTCATTCTGTGGAACAACAGTCCCACTGCGAGGTGATGAAAGCCAGTTGTTCTTCACTGTTAAAACCAAGCCTTCCCAGCTCTGCTTTCAACCGGCATAGTTTGGCATTTGCCAGATCCTCTCTCATCGCCTGTATCATGGAAGTATCACCTGTGATCTTTCTTCCATTTGTCCGCTCATTGATGAGCAGCCCTTCCCGTTCCAGTTCAGCGAGAGCACGCTGCATCGTGTTTGGATTCACGTTAGCAGTAAGTGCGAGTTCCCGGACAGAAGGGAATGGCTGGCCTGCTTCATATTCACCCGAAAGGATCAGGAGCTTGATATGCTCGATCAGCTGAATATAAAGAGGTCTGTCATTGGTCAGTTCCCATAGCATGAATTCACCTCCTCAAATTGGTAATCATGGACGCTCTTACCCTTTTCTGATGGTAAAGCTTATGCTGTATCAATGTATTATTGTATTAATTGATTAACACAATAATACAACATAAGTTTCCCTTTGTCAAGGAAAATCAGAAATGTTCTTATAATTCGACAAGAACTACCGGATTATGCCTTTACTTTTTAAAGGGATAGTGATAAAATGATAGCTAATGATAATAAATTTTAATGATTTATTAAATTAAATAAGGAGGATTCTATAAAAATGGCTAGAGCAAAACAATCCATGGATGGAAATACAGCTGCCGCTCATGTCGCGTATGCGTACACAGAAGTTGCTGGTATTTATCCGATCACCCCTTCCAGCCCGATGGCAGATACCGTTGATATGTGGTCTGCAGCAGGTCAGAAGAACATTTTTGGAAACACAGTTAAAGTAGTAGAGATGCAGTCTGAGGCAGGTGCAGCAGGTACCGTACACGGTTCCCTGGCAGCCGGTGCACTCACAACAACCTTTACTGCTTCACAGGGACTTCTTCTTATGATTCCTAATATGTATAAGATTGCTGCTGAGCAGCTCCCTTGTGTATTTGATGTATCCGCACGTACCGTATCGACACAGTCCCTGAATATCTTTGGTGACCACAGTGACGTATACGCATGTCGTCAGACAGGTTTTGCCATGCTTGCTGAGACTAATCCGCAGGAAGTTATGGATCTTAGCCCGGTAGCACATCTTGCTGCCCTGGAGGGAAAAGTTCCTTTCATTAACTTCTTTGACGGATTCCGTACATCCCATGAGATCCAGAAGATCGAGAAATGGGACTATGAAGATCTGAAAGAAATGTGTCCAATGGATGCCGTTGAAGAATTCCGTGCCCATGCCCTGAATCCAGAGCACCCGGCAATGCGTGGTTCTCATGAAAATGGTGACGTATTCTTCCAGCACCGTGAAGCATGTAACACCGTTTATGATGCGTTACCGGCTGTTGTTGAAAAATATATGGGTAAAGTCAATGAAAAACTTGGCACAGACTATGATCTTTTCAATTACTATGGTGCACCAGACGCTGACCGCGTGATCATCGCGATGGGATCCATCTGCGACGTGGCAGAAGAGGTGATTGATTACCTGACAGCAAAGGGTGAGAAAGTCGGACTGATTAAAGTACGTCTGTATCGTCCATGGTCTTCTGAGCATATTCTCAAAGCAATTCCGAAGACCGCAAAGAAGATCGCTGTACTTGACCGTACCAAAGAACCTGGTTCTCTTGGTGAGCCTCTTTTCATTGATGTGGCGACGACACTTCGCGAGGCAGGCATGAATGATGTGGTGCTGACCGGTGGACGTTATGGCCTTGGTTCCAAGGATACACCGCCTTCATCTATTTTCGCGATCTACAAAGAGCTGGAAAAGGATGCTCCAAAAGCCCGCTTTACCATCGGTATCGTGGATGATGTGACAAACCTGAGTCTGCCAGAGGTGAAGCCGGCTCCGATTACATCGGCTCCTGGTACCAAAGAGTGTAAGTTCTGGGGTCTTGGTGGAGATGGTACCGTTGGTGCAAATAAGAACTCCACAAAGATCATCGGTGACCACACAGATAAATATATTCAGGCATACTTCCAGTATGACTCCAAGAAGACCGGAGGTATCACGATTTCCCATCTTCGTTTCGGTGACAACCCGATCAAGAGCCCATACTATATCAATCAGGCGGACTTCGTTGCCTGCCACAACCCATCTTATGTTGTAAAAGGCTACAAGATGGTGCAGGACGTAAAACCGGGCGGAATCTTTATGATCAACTGCCAGTGGTCGGATGAAGAGCTGAATAAGCATATGCCTGCAGAATCAAAGAAATACATCGCAGAAAACAACATTCAGCTTTATACGATCAATGCGATTGATAAGGCGATCGAGATCGGTATGGGCAAACGTACCAATACGATCCTTCAGTCCGCATTCTTCAAGCTGGCTGACATTATGCCGATCGACGAGGCTGTTGAGTACATGAAGGCAGCCGCTAAGAAATCCTACTCCAAGAAGGGTGACGCAGTGGTAGAGATGAACTACAAAGCCATCGACGCCGGTGTGGATGCTGTACATAAAGTAGAAGTTCCAGCTTCCTGGGCAAATCCAGAAGCAGATGCTCCAGCCAAAGAGCTGACAGGACGTCCAGAGGTAGTGAAGATGGTAAAAGATCTTCTTGAGCCGATCTCTCTTATGGATGGAGACAGCCTTCCAGTATCTGCATTTAAAGATATCGCAGACGGACAGTTTGAGATTGGTGCTTCCGCTTACGAGAAACGTGGTACAGCCGTTATGGTTCCACAGTGGGATCCTTCTGTATGTGCCCAGTGTAACAGTTGTGCTTTCGTATGTTCCCACGCTACACTTCGTCCATTTATTCTGAATGCAGAAGAAGTAGCAGCCGCTCCTTCCCAGATCAAGCTTGCTGATTCCAAGCATGCGACGGCTGAGGGAATGAAGTATACCATGAGTGTATCTCCTCTGGATTGTATGGGATGCGGTGAGTGTGTGACTGTATGTCCTGCTGCGGAGAAAGGCGCTCTCAAGATGGTTCCACAGGAATCACAGGCTGAGGAGCAGCCAGTATTTGATTATCTGGTAGAAAACGTTGGAAAGAAAGACATCAAACCGGTATTTACCGATGCTACACCGATCGGTTCCCAGTACAACCAGCCACTTCTTGAGTTCTCCGGAAGCTGTGCAGGCTGTGCCGAGACATCTTATGCAAGACTGATCACCCAGCTCTTCGGTGAGCAGATGTACATTTCTAATGCGACAGGATGTTCCTCCATCTGGGGTGGTCCTGCAGCTACATCACCATACACTGTAAACAAAGACTCCAAACAGGGTCCGGCATGGTCTAACTCTCTGTTTGAGGACAATGCAGAGCACGGTCTTGGTATGTATCTTGGTCAGAAGGTTCTTCGTGACCAGGCGATTGATAAAGTAAAAGAATTAGCAGCTTCCGACAAGGCTTCTGCTGAACTGAAGGCTGCTGTAGATAAGTTCCTTGAGACAAAGGATGATACAAAGGCAAATGCACCGGCGGCAAAGGCTATGATCGCTGAGATTGAGAAAGCGGCTGCTGCTGGATGTGATCTTTCTAAAGAGATTCTTGACAAGAAACAGTACCTCGCTAAGAAATCCGTATGGATCTTAGGTGGTGACGGATGGGCTTATGATATCGGTTTCGGTGGATTAGACCATGTACTTGCTTCCGGCGAGAACGTAAATGTTATGGTATTTGATACAGAGATGTACTCCAATACCGGCGGTCAGGCTTCCAAGGCTTCTAACATCGGTGAAGTTTGTCAGTTCGCTGCTGCTGGTAAAGAGATAGGCAAGAAGAGCCTTGCAGAAATTGCTATGAGCTATGGTTATGTATACGTTGCCCAGATCGCCCTCGGCGCAAATCCTGCCCAGGCAGTGAAAGCGATTGCAGAGGCAGAGGCTTACAACGGTCCATCTCTGATCATCGGATATGCTCCATGTGAGCTCCACGGTATCGCTAAGGGTGGTATGAACCACTGCCAGGATGAGATGAAGAAAGCAGTTAAGTCTGGTTACTGGAATCTCTTTAGCTTCAACCCGGCGCTTAAGGCAGAAGGAAAGAATCCATTTACCCTGACATCCAAAGAGGGTGACGGATCCTATCAGGATTTCCTCAACAACGAGGCACGTTATACACGTCTTGTTAAGCCGTTCCCAGAAAGAGCAGAGAGACTCTTTAAGGAATCCGAAGAAGCTGCAAAGGCACGTTATGAGCATCTGCAGAAGCTGGTTGAGCTTTATAAATAATTTATTGGTGGCATCAAGCTGATTTGATGACGCTGATATAAAACAGAGATGAATAAAGATATCACAGGTATGGACACCTTCACTATGTCTGTGGGCACGCAGTCAGGTGGCTTACCAGTCGAGGCACTTTGCCTGTCATACAGAAGAGTTCTTTTCAGATGATTTCATCTGAAAAGAACTCTTTCTATAAATACACCCATTTTAGGAGGGAGAAAATATGTGGTTTGTCTTTGCTGTGCTGTCAGCGGTCTTTGCGGCGCTGACTTCGATCCTTGCCAAGATAGGAATACATGGAGTCCACTCTAACCTGGCTACAGCGCTCCGTACGATCGTAGTGCTGGCTATGGCGTGGGGGATGGTATTTTTGACGCATGCCCAAAAAGGACTTCCGGATATCACTCGAAAGAGCTGGCTTTTCCTGATCCTCTCCGGTCTGGCGACGGGAGCCTCGTGGCTGTGTTATTATAAGGCGCTGCAGGTGGGAGAGACTTCTAAGGTGGCGGCGGTGGATAAACTGAGTGTGGTGATCACCCTTCTGCTGGCTGTTGTCTTTCTGCATGAGGAGTTTACGTTGAAATCTCTGCTGGGGTGTGTTTTGATCGGGGCAGGTACGCTGTGTATGGTGCTTTAATCTGGCGGAATCTTTGAGCTGGGACAGCCGGTTCGAGCAAAAACCAAATTTTAAAAAAAGAATAATAATTTTCATAAAATTGTCTACCATAACCTTTAAGAGAGCGTGGGATATGCTGGCATATTTTTGTGCCAAATATCTACAAGGACAAGTAGATGGAGGAATGGAATATGAGACAGATCTATGAATTAAATACAAAATGGGCATTTTCCAAAGAAGCCCAGGCAGTTCCAGAGAAGAAGCCAAAAAACTGGTATGTGGTAAATCTTCCCCATACCTGGAATGCCATCGACGGACAGGACGGGGGAGCGGATTATTACCGGGGAATCTGTTATTATGCAAGACAGGTAAAAAAAAGTGAGTTGCCAGAAGCGGACCAATATTTTCTTGAATTTAAGGGAGCCAATTCATCGGCGGATGTGTATGTAAATGGAAAGAAACTGGCGCATCATGACGGAGGATATTCCACCTGGAGAGTGAATATGACGGATGTGCTTCAGGATAAAAATCTCATCGTGGTGGTGGTGGATAACAGTGAGAATGAGTCCGTCTACCCGCAGAATGCCGATTTTACTTTCTATGGAGGGCTTTACCGGGGTGTGAACATCATCGCTGTCAGCCATTCCCATTTTGATCTGGAGTATTATGGAGCTCCGGGAATTCAGGTGACCCCGGAGGTCTGCGGCCAGGATGCCAGAGTGAAAACGGAGGTTTATATCACCAATGCAAAAGTTGGGCAGAAGCTTTGTTTTAGGATCCGGAATGCAGAGGGAGAGGTGATTGCCCAGTGTGAAAAGGATGTCAGTGAAAATGTGGTAGAACTGGATATACCGAACGTGCATCTATGGCAGGGAAGAAAAGATCCCTATCTGTATACTGCGGAGGCAGCTCTGATGGAGGGAGAAGCGGTACTGGATCGGGTAAGTACCCGGTTTGGATGCCGCAGTTTTGAGATCGATCCAGAGAGGGGCTTCATTCTGAACGGAGAGAGCTATCCGCTGCGGGGCGTCTCAAGACATCAGGATCGCTGGGGGATCGGAAATGCTCTTCTTCCGGAACATCATAGAGAGGATATGGAACTGATCTGTGAAGTGGGAGCCAATACGATCCGCCTGGCGCACTATCAGCATGATTCTTATTTTTATGATCTTTGTGATGAAAAAGGGATGGTGGTCTGGGCAGAGATTCCATACATTTCCCACCATATGGAGGGGGGGAGGGAAAATACCATTTCCCAGATGAAGGAGCTGATCATACAGAATTATAATCATCCGAGTATTGTCGTATGGGGATTGTCCAATGAGATTACGATGTCAGGTAAATCCACAGAGGATCTGTTGGAAAACCACCGCCTGCTGAATGATCTTGCCCACAAACTGGATCCCACCAGAAAGACCACCATCGCGGCGGTGACGATGTGTGATATTCATGATCCCTATATTCAGATATCCGATGTGGTATCCTATAACCATTATTTTGGATGGTATGGCGGGAATACCTCCATGAACGGACCGTGGTTTGACGAGTTTCACAGGGAGTTTCCAGAAATCCCTATTGGCTGTAGTGAATACGGCTGTGAAGGGCTGAACTGGCACAGCTCCAATCCGGAGCAGGGGGATTACACCGAGGAATATCAAGCGTATTATCATGAGGAACTAATCAAACAGCTGTTTACCAGGCCCTATCTGTGGGCGACTCATGTCTGGAATATGTTTGACTTTGGTGCGGATGCGAGAAATGAGGGTGGGGAAAACGGTCAGAACCATAAAGGACTGGTGACTTTTGACCGAAAGTACAAAAAAGATGCTTTTTATGCCTACAAGGCATGGCTGTCCCAGGATCCCTTTGTGCATATTTGCGGAAAACGCTATGTGGACAGGGTGGAAGATGTCACGAAAATTACGGTGTATTCCAACCAGCCGGAGGTGGAACTGCTGGTAAACGGAAAGAGTCTTGGCATTCAGAAGAGTCCGGAACATTTTTTCTATTTTGAGGTGCCAAACAAAGGAGAATCTATGTTAAAGGCAGTGGCAGGGCAGTGTCAGGATGAAAGCCGGATCCGGAAGGTGGATGAGATGAATCCTGCTTACCGGCTGGTGGAGAAGGGCGCTGTGCTGAACTGGTTTGATATCACGGAGCGGGAAGGGTATTACTGTCTCAATGATAAGATTGAGGATGTGATCCATTCTGAGGAGGGGATGAAATTGTTCCACAGAATATTGGAGGATGTCGGGATGTTCCGTGAAGCATCCTTTGCGGAGCCGGAAAATATGGAAAAATTGATTCGCATGATGGGTGGATTTACGGTGATTCGGATGCTGAATACATTGGGATCGGTGGGCGATTCGATGACAAAAGAGCAGCTTCTCTCCCTGAACGGGCAGCTAAACCAGATTCCGAGAACGAGCATCTGATTCAATAGAGTGAATGAATGGAGACTGGCATGTCAGACCAGTGCAGAATGATATGGAGGTAGATGGAAGATATGGAAATGACATTGAGATGGTATGGATCCGATTTTGATACGGTTACATTAAAACAGATACGACAGATCCCCGGGGTCACGGGGGTGATCACAACATTATATGATACGGCTCCCGGAGAGGTATGGAGCAGGGAACGGATCCGGGCTTTGAAGGAAGAGGTGGAAGCAGCGGGACTTCATATCGCTGGCATCGAGAGTGTGAACATTCACGATGCCATCAAGACAGGAGCACCTGACAGGGACAAGTATATTGATAATTACATTGAGACACTGGAAAATCTTGGGAAGGAAGATCTTCACCTGGTCTGTTACAATTTTATGCCAGTGTTTGATTGGACGAGAACGGAACTTGCCAGGGTGAGACCGGATGGATCCACAGTACTTGCTTATACCCAGGAGGCGGTGGATGCCCTCGATCCGGAGAAAATGTTTGAGTCCATCGCCGGGGATATGAACGGTACGGTGATGCCGGGATGGGAACCGGAGCGGATGGCAAAGGTAAAAGAATTGTTTGAGATGTACCAGAATATTGATGATGATACTTTATTTGCAAATCTCAAGTATTTTCTGGAGAGGATCATGCCGGCCTGTGATCAGTATGACATCAACATGGCGATCCACCCAGATGATCCGGCGTGGAGCGTCTTTGGACTGCCCCGCATCATAATCAATAAAGAAAATATTCTCAGAATGATCAAGATGGTGGACAATCCTCACAACGGTGTCACCTTTTGTTCCGGTTCCTACGGAACCAATCTGGATAATGACCTGCCGGATATGATTCGTTCCCTCAAAGGAAGGGTTCATTTTGCCCATGTGCGCAACCTCAAATTTATCACTCCGACAAATTTTGAAGAAGCAGCACATCTCTCTTCTGACGGTACCTTTGATATGTATGAGATCATGAAAGCCTTGTATGACATTGATTTCCAGGGACCGATACGTCCGGATCACGGAAGGATGATCTGGGATGAGGTGGCGATGCCGGGGTATGGGCTGTATGACCGGGCGCTTGGTGCCGCTTATCTGAACGGGCTGTGGGAAGCGATTGAGAAAAGCCAGCGCTGAATCGGGATAAATCTTCGATTGCCCTAAGTAAGAAAAATTATGAGAATAAGCATCCTATGTCCTGGACGGCATAGGGTGCTTATTTCTTTGTATAATACTGGTTAGTTACTTGCAATATGTTTGCCGGAAAGCAATTTTCAGACACGCCCCAACAAAAAAACTAAACAATCCGGTTGACAAAATCATACTTGTATGTTATGGTAATAAAAAGCATTACCATTCTTTCATTATCTGAAAAATCTTTCATTCTCAAAGAACGTCAATGCTTGATTCCAGAAAATCAGAAAAAAGCAGGGAGGTTGTTTGAAAATGGGAGGAAGCAGCCCTCTGCAGGACGGAGGGTAAATGAAAAAAAGAGAAGAAATACCGGCAGATTCGATTGCGGGAACGCCAGCACAAAGAAACTACAAAGACACCGTATTCCGGATGCTGTACCGGGACAAGTCAGAACTTCTGGAACTGTACAACGCAGTAAACGACACGCGGTATACAGACCCGGAAGAGTTAGAAGCAGTGGGACTGGAAAACGCCGTCTATATGTCAATGAAAAACGACGTATCCTGCGTGATGGACCTGCGGCTGAACCTGTACGAGCACCAGTCTACGGTAAATCCGAACATGCCGCTGCGCGACCTGTTCTACATAGCAAAGCTGTATGAAAAAATGATCCAGAAAGAAAAAAGAGACCTGTATTCTGGAAAAAGAATCCAGATTCCGACACCCCGTTTTGTTGTATTTTACAACGGGTCAGAGGAACAGCCGGAGAAGAGGATCCTGCGCCTGTCGGAATCCTTTTACCGGCAGACAGAAGAAGCCGGCCTTGAACTGACAGTACTCCAGTTGAATATCAATTCAGGAAATAATGAAGAGCTATTAGGAAAATGCCGTTCCCTGCATGATTACATGAAGTACGTGGAGCGTGTCCGGAGCTATAGCCGGGAGATGGATTTCCAGGAAGCGGTGGAGAGGGCAGTGTCAGAATGCATTGAGGAAGGAATTCTGGAGGAATTCTTAAGAGTCAACCGAGCGGAGGTGATCCAGTTGAGTATATTTGAATATGATGAAGAACTGCATATGGCGACGGTGAGGGAAGAAGGGAGAGAAGAGGGCTGGAATGAAGGCAGAAAAGAGGGCTGGGAGGAAGGAGCTGCCTGGGGTCGCGGCAGACTGCTGACCGGCATGCTGGAGAGAGGTCTGTCGCTGGAAGAGATCAGCGAATTAACTGGGGAGCCAGTGGAGATCATACGGGAAGCAGTTTCCAGGGGTGATCGTTAGATTATTTAAGAGTAAAATTTTGGAGGAAAAGCAATTCCTTCTGTACACCTAGTATAGTGGATATTAAGTTGTTTGATGTTAAACTTGTCTTGAATTCCATCCGCTTCGTCGTGAAAGCTAGCTAGACCATTGTTTTTTATGGTCTTTGCCACACGCTACACCGTCGCTTTCGCTCCTGACAGATGAATTTGAATCTTTCGTTTAACTTCAAACAACTTAATATCTATTGCACTAGCGAGAAATTATGATTTATAACAGACAAAAAAGACCAGTGTAGTATCCGGTTTATCGCCAGGATGCTCCACTGATTTTTTTTGCGGAAGACACAAGCCATGGCGCCGCCCGCGAAGGTGAGAAACTCACATAGCGTGTTTCCCATCGTTGTATTATAATTTAAAAATTATGGATTTTCTTCCCCTCATTTGATCTTACATAAAATTGTTTCATCTGGACATAATGGTACTGACAATAATATGCGCTTTGAAACAGTAAATGGTGCGATTGGAGGAAAAAATGAAAGAGAATAGCTCTGCAAAACCATTTGGTTTTCGCGATAAACTGGGATATATGTTCGGCGATTTTGGTAATGACTTTACATTTATCCTGTCAAGTACGTTATTGATGAAATTTTATTCGGATGTCATGGGGGTGTCTGTGGGTCTGGTGGGCATTATGATGATGGTGGCACGTTTTGTAGATGCCTTCACCGATGTGGCGATGGGGCAGATCGTGGACCGGAGCAAACCAAGAGTCTACGGAAAATTCAAACCATGGATCCTGCGGATGTGCGGTCCGGTAGCGGTTTCGTCTTTTCTTATGTATGCTTCATGGTTTCAGAACATGCCTATGACCTTTAAGGTTTTCTGGATGTTTTTTACCTATCTTCTCTGGGGCAGTGTGTTTTACACCAGCATCAATATTCCCTATGGATCCATGGCGTCGGCAGTGTCAGCAGAACCGAAAGACCGGGCGCAGCTCTCGAACTGGAGAACCATCGGAGCCAGCCTGGCCGGTACGATCATTGGTGTATTGATTCCAGTGCTGGTTTATTATGAGGATGCCGCTGGCAATAAGATCCTCTCCGGTCAGAGAGTTATGATCGTTGCCCTGGTGTGTTCCATCGGGGCTGTTATCTGCTATTTCCTCTGTCACTGGCTGATCACGGAGCGGGTTAAGGTAGAACAGAAGAGCGAAAAATTTAATTTTGGGAAACTGATCTCCGGGCTCGCACACAACAAGGCTTTGATCGGAATCGTAGTTGCCACGGTATTTATGCTTCTGGTGCAGCTGACCTCCCAAACCATGACGACTTATGTATATCCAAATTATTTTAGAAATACGGTAGCGCAGTCAGCGGCAGGGCTGGTGGGAGTCGTGGTTACGCTGATCTGTGCAGCATTTACGGTAAAACTTTCGGAAAAATATGGAAGGAAAGAGCTGGCCATCTTTTCCTCTATACTGGGAGCGGTAGTTTTTTTCTTTGCCTTTTTCATTCAGACCACGAATGCCTGGGTGTTTGTGGGATTATATGCGCTGTCCTTTATCGGTCTCGCGGTATTCAGCTTGATCTGCTGGGCGATGATCACTGATGTGATCGACGACACCGAGGTACAGAGTGGGGAGCGCTCGGATGGAACGATCTATGCGGTTTATTCCTTTGCCAGGAAACTGGGGCAGGCAGCATCTTCCGGTATCTCCGGACTTTTTCTTACCATGATCGGCTATACTGCACAGACACAGTTTGAACCCTCCGTCACAAAAGGGATCTACAATGTGTCCTGCCTGGTACCAGCCGTCGGATATATTCTGCTGGCGCTGGTCCTGTGGTTTCTGTATCCCTTAGGCAGACGCCGTGTTCAGTCCAATGCACAGATCCTGGCAGAAAAGAGAGAAAACAATGGATAAGACATGGAAGCAGTTTCATAGAAAAAAAGAATATTTGGTCTGTGTGGACTCCGATGGATGTGCGATGAATTCCATGGATGTAAAGCATATCCGGTGTTTTGGTCCCTGTATGGTGGAAGAATGGGGGCTGGACAGATGGAAAGAGCCGATTCTGGAACGCTGGAATGAGATCAATTTGTATACGATAACCAGGGGGATCAACCGTTTTAAAGGATTGGCAAAGGCACTGCGGGAGATTGATGCCCAGTATAAGAAGATTGAAGGCATCGTGGATCTGGAACAATGGGTGGAACAGACGAAAGAATTGTCCAACACCGCACTGTCCAGGGCGATCCAAGAGGATGAGAGTATCTGTCTGAAAAAGACTTTGTCCTGGTCGGAGAAGGTAAACAAGCGGATCCATGATCTGCCGCCGGAGCTGGGAAGTCCTTTTGAGGGTGTGAAGGAAGCCCTTTGCTGTGCCAGGGATATGGCGGATGTGGCGGTGGTTTCCTCCGCCAATCCCCAGGCTCTCGAAGAAGAATGGAACCGGTATGGATTGATGGAATACGTGGATGTGCTTTTGGCACAGGATATGGGGAGTAAGGCCCATTGTATCGAAGAATTATTAAAAATGGGATATGAGAGCAGTCATGCGCTGATGATCGGGGATGCCCTGGGAGACTATGAGGCGGCGGAGAAGAACGGGATATTTTTTTATCCGATCCTGGTGAAAAATGAGGAAGACTCCTGGAAAGAATGCCGGAAGACTGCTCTGCCCCGGCTGTGGCAGGGAAGTTACGGCGGAAATTATCAGGTGCTGCTACTGAAGAAATTCAGGGAAAATCTGGAATAGAGAGGAGAGACTACAATGGTAGATTTGAAAGCAAAGCCATATCATTTATCAGAGGAGGACTGCCGCTGGGTGAAGGAGACCATCGATGGCATGAGCGATGAGGAAAAGGTGGGACAGTTGTTTTTTCAGCTGACCTCTTCCCATGAAGAGGACTATCTCAGGGAGCTGATGGAAAAATATCATCTGGGGGGGTGCCGGTATAACCCAGCGCCAGGCGCTGCCATTCAGGAACAGAACCGGATCCTGCAGAAATATGCAAAGATACCGATTTTCATCGCATGCAATACGGAGCAGGGCGGGGACGGCGCCTGTGCCGACGGAACGTATATCGGATTTGGAGTCAAAATTGGCGCCACCGGTGAGGAACAGTATGCCCATGAACTGGGAAAACTTTCCAATGAAGAGGCTTCTGCTATCGGATGCAATATGGCGTTTTCCCCGGTCTGTGATATCGCCTATAACTGGGAGAACACCGAGATCATCAACCGGGCCTTTGGAAACGATCCGGAGCGGGTGGCGAAGATGAGTACCGCCTATCTCAAAGGGGCCCATGAGAATCCTTCCTTTGCCTGTGCGGCAAAGCATTTTCCGGGAAACGGCCTGGATTTCCGGGATGCCCATATTTCCAATAATGTCAACGGACTGGATCTGGAGGAATGGGAGAAAACTTATGGGATGGTGTACCGTACTCTGATCGACAATGGGCTGGATGCCATCATGGGCGGCCACATCCTTATGCCAAAGGTAACGAAAGAGCTGAATCCTCAGCTTACAGAGGAAGAAATGATGCCAGCTACTTTGAGTCCGGAGATCATGACAGAACTTCTTCGGAACCGGCTTGGTTTCAATGGTATGGTGGTGACGGATGCTTCTCATATGGTCGCCATGACGAACCGGATGAAACGGACGGAGATGCTGCCTGCTGCCATCAACGCCGGATGTGATATGTTCCTCTTCTTCAATGATCCGGAAGAGGATTTTACCACGATGCTTCAGGCTTACAGAGAGGGAGTGATCCCTGAGGAACGGATGACAGAGGCGCTGACCAGGATCCTTGGATTGAAGGCGCATCTGGGACTCCACCGCAAAATGAAGGAAGAACTGGTGCCCCAGCCCTCTGTGCTGTCAGAGATGCTGGGCAGGGAGCAGACGAAGGAGATTCAGAAGCAGATCAGCCAGAAAGCGATCACCCTCGTAAAATATAAAGACAAGGATGTTCTGCCGGTCACAAAGGAGCGTTATCCAAGAATTATGATCGTCCATGTGAAAGGCAGCGGCGGCGCTATGGGAGAGCTGATGAAACTGATGGGAATGGGCAGCAAAAAGAATCCAGCGGAGGTATTGCAGCAAAAATTACAGGAAAGAGGATTTGAGACATTTATTTATGAGAGCCCGCTGGAGGAAATGAGAAAGCAGATCGCCGCGGGCGAAAAACCGGATGTCAACATTTATTTTGCAGGAAAGAATGCCATTTCGGATTTTACGAAAGATATGGATCTGGTCATTACCCTGTGTGATGTTTCCAACGGCAGGCCAAGTTTCGGCATGTCTAAGGGAGGCGGGGAGATCCCCTGGTATGTATTTGAGCTTCCCGTGGTGGTAGTAGGCTGTGGCCAGCCTACGATGCTGGCGGATATCCCCCAGGCGCGGACCTATATCAATACCTATGATAATAAAGAAAATACGTTGGAGATTCTGGTCGAAAAGCTGATGTCAGGAGAAGAGGCATTCACCGGAAAGGATCCCGTGGATAGTTTTTGTGGGCTGTTTGATGCGAGGATCTAAGACAATTTTATAGGAAAAAAAGAAAGCACCACTCAGTGTTGAGTAGAAGGACGTAATCTGCATAAAGGAGGGCGCTTTCTTTTTTTATCAGTACATAGATGAATCCTACAAAACGGAATTTAGTTGCTTTTATCTTGACAGGAGGCAGTATAAATGATATGTTTTAATTTATCGTGCTTTTAATATTTACCTCAAATGTAAAGAAAAGTGAAAGGAGTTGACGAAATATGAGGAAAAAAAGTTTACGTAATGTTTTAACAAAAGCAATGTCGATTGTGCTGAGTGCAATGTTGTTACTGCAGCCGGTGGCTTCTGTGCGCGCGGAATCGCAGGAAAGGAACATGACGCAGACAGGAAGTTCGGAAACCTATGATTCGATTGACGGACTTTCTGGCGAAATTTTGTATGACACAGATGGAAACAGGGTCTATACCTGTGGAGGAGAAGTGCGGCAGGTCGAAGAGAACGGTGAGACAAAATACTACTGGTTTGGAGTAGACGACCTGAAAGGTTCCGGCTGGCAAAATAATGAACCGGGCATTCATCTGTACAGTTCTTCGGATCTGTACAACTGGAAATATGAAGGTGTTATGTATAATGAAGCGGATGAAATTTATGCGCATCCGAAAATGCTATATAATGGAGACGAATATGTGATGTGGGTTTCTGCCGAAAAGAGAAACAACGACGGAATGATATTATCCAGTACGGTGAAAGTTGTTTCCAGCAAAAGCATTACGGGGCCATTTACTCTAGAAGGAGAAACAACGTCGAATGGATTTATCAATCTTTATGAAGAGGAGCCAGGTACGGCATACCTGATCCAGAATGGTGATCCATCTGGTACTACTGGTTCTGCAGGGATCAGCAAAACGAAACTGTCATCGGATTATAAGTCGACTGTTGGTGAAACACAGCCATTGAAATTTTCTGGGGATCCGGTGGTGAACACTGAAGGCGGCATATTTAAGCAGAACGGAAAATATTATATCGTGAATGCAGGCATGGAGGAATATGCGTCGGCAGATTCGCTGGATGGCACATGGACACGGTATGATCTGAAAATGTGGGATGGCGTGGTTACAAAGGATATTCCCTCCAAGAACCAGACGAGTAATGCCTTCCGGGTCAGAACAGGAAATTCAGACTTATGGGTCTGTGTTGGCGACAGTGTGGGTGGTGGAACTGAGCCCAGATATATCTGGCTTCCGATCAAGTTTTTTAATGACGGGACGATCGCCCTTTGGGAGCTGAGTAATTGGAAAATAGGGGAAATCGAAGGGGTGCAGCCGGAAGAACCGGGAAGTTATGATAACATACCAGGTCTTTCGGGCAGAGTGCTGTACGATACCGATGGAAGAAAGATATATGCCTGTGGAGGCGAGGTTCACGAGGTTGTAGAAAACGGACAGAAGAAATGGTACTGGTTTGGTGTGGATGACCTGAATCGTGAGCTAATGAACGAACATCCGGGAGTACATCTTTATAGTTCATCAGATTTATATAATTGGGACTATGAAGGAGTTATGCTGAACGAGGATGGGGTTACATATGCGCATCCCAAAATTCTTTATAACGGAGAAGAATACGTTATGTGGGTATCTTATATGTCGTCTGTGACAGAGGGAGGCATGCCGCCTACAATGAGCGGAGGCATAAAGGTGGTTACCAGTAAGAGCATAAAAGGACCCTTTACAGCAGTGCCGGATTCCGGTATTGGAAATGATAATGGATTTATCAATCTCTATGAGGAGAGCAAAGGGAATGGGTGGCTTATTTATACCGATTACAGCGTTACCAGTGGGAGTCGTATCTTCAGGGCGAAATTAAAGGAAGACTATACGGGGATTGAGGGAGAACCCCAGCCGTTCCAGTTCAGCTCTGGTGAACTTACCAACGCCGAAGGTGGGATCTTTGAGAGAAATGGAAAATATTATATGGTCAATTCGGGTATGAAAGAATATGCGGTAGCGGATTCCTTTGATGGGGTATGGAAAAAGGATACACTGACGATGTGGGATGGCACAGACCACAAGGATATACAGCTGCCGAATCAGACGAGTCATGTATTCCATGTGAAAACGCAGGAAGCGGATACTTATATCTGTATGGGAGACAGTGTCGGTGGGGATTCGGCACCTTCGGATCCGGTCTGCTATATCTGGCTGCCGATCCAGTTTTTTGATAATGGGACGATCGCACTGAAAGAAGAGAGGGACTGGAAGATTGCCGGAATGGAACCGCAGAAGCCGGAACCAACGAAAACCCCAGAGCAGACATCGACGCCGGAACCAACGAAAACCCCGGAGCAGACATCGACGCCGGAACCGACAAAAACTCCGGAGCAGACATCGACGCCGGAACCGACAAAGACTCCAGAGCAGACATCGAAACCGGAACCGACAAAAACTCCGGAGCAGACATTGAAACCGGAACCGACAAGGACCCCGGAGCAGACATCGAAACCGGAACCGACAAAGACCCCGGAGCAGACATCGAAACCGGAACCGACAAAGACTCCGGAGCAGACATCGAGACCGGAACCGACAAAGACCCCGGAGCAGACATCAAAACCAGAACCGGCAAAAACTCCGGAAGCAACGAATAAGCCAGTCGAGACAGAGAAACCAGAAGAAACAAAGAGACCAATTGAGGTTAAGAGTGTTCTGGTGGCTGCGAAAAAATTGACAATAGGGCTCGGTGAGAAGATTCAGTTAGAGGCAGCCGCCTATCCGAGAAATGCCGCCGACAGGAAACTTACCTATAAGGCATCCAATAAAAATGTGACTGTGGGCAGGAATGGAAAGATTACAGGTAAAAAGCAAGGAACCTCTAAGATCACGGTCAGTGCTTCCAATGGAAAAAAGGCGGTTGTAAAAGTAACCGTGAAAAAGAAACCGAAGAAGATCACACTGAATGCCCGGAATAAGACGTTAAAGATAGGAAAGAAATTTAAAATAAAAGCAAGGCTGCCGAAAGGTACAGCAAGCCAGACTCTCACTTACGTATCGAATAAGCCAGCTATAGCAGACGTCTCTGCGGAAGGTAAGGTGACAGCGAAAAAGAGTGGATCTGCGGTGATTACAGTGAAGACCTATAACGGCAAAAAGGCATCGCTGAAAATCAAAGTAAAATAAAAAGCAGGGCAATTTTATAGGCGGCAAAGATTTTTTCTTTGCCGCCTATGCTTATCTTTGAAGCAGAATCAGATACGATTATTTAAATGGAACATATTGATCAGTTTTGTAAGAAGTCCTGCCTGGTCATTGAGCTGCTCGCTGGTAGCAGCACTCTCCTGTGCAGTAGCAGATGTGGTCTGTACAACTTGGGAAATCTGACTGATCTGCTCCTGGATTTGTGAGACGGATTCTGCCTGAGTATGGGAGGCATCTGCGATCCAATTGATATTCTCTACAATTTCAGTAACGGCAGATACAGCCGATTCCAGCTGGGCAGCGGTATCGTTTGCGATTCTTGTTCCCTGTCCCACAGCCTGAATGGAGCGTTCGATCAATTCGGTAGTTGATTTGGAGGCATCGGAGCTTTTGCCAGCGAGAGTACGTACTTCTTCTGCCACGACTGCAAATCCTTTACCATTAGAACCGGCACGTGCCGCTTCGACGGCTGCATTTAATGCGAGTATATTAGTCTGGAATGCGATATCGTCTATTGTTTTAATGATCTTCTCAATCTCACTGGAGCGTGTATTGATTTCCTGCATTGCAAGGATCATTTCCTGCATTTGGCGGTTGCTCTCATCAATCTGTTTTCCGACATTTGATACTTTGAGGTTTGCCTCTCCGGCATTATCAGCGGTATGTGCTACCTGCTGGGAAATTTCACGGATTGTTGAATCCAGCTCTTCAATAGCACCTGCCTGCTGGGTTGCGCCCTGGCTCAGGATCTGGGCACCATCCGATACCTGATCTGATCCGGCAGCAACATGGCGGGAGCTCTCTGTGATCTGTGAGATAGTCTGATTCAGTTTCTGTAGGATATTTTCCAAAGAAGTTTTGATGGAAAAGAAGTCTCCTACATAATTCTGTGTTGTCTGTACAGTTAAATCACCTTCAGAAATAGCGGCAAGGGTCGTTGAAATTTCGCCGATATAGTTTTTTAAATGATCCATCGTGTTTTGGAAAATTTCCGCAAGAAAACCGATTTCATCATTGGAGCGGATATTAACGTTCAGGATTTGATTATCTCCAAGACCAAGTTCACCTTGTTCCATTTTCTGTGCCAGTTTTGTCACCTTGGCGAGCGGGCGGGTAATGACAAGGCGGATGAAGATAGATAACAGGAAAATTACCACTGCGATCAAGGCAATTCCAACAAAACATGCCACCTTGATGGTGTTATTGATTTGGGCGGAAGCGTCTGAAAGAGAGATACCAGAAAAAATGAGACCATTGATTTTTCCGCTGGCATCTTTCGTTGGTACATAAGAGCATAGGTGGGTTACTCCAAGAATTTCTGCTTCCCCTACATAAGTCTGTCCTTCCTCCAGAATCCTTTTGGCAAGGTCGGCAGACAGTGTTGTACCAACAACACGTTTGCCGTCCTGCTGTATCGTTGTATATGTACGCACATCTCCATCAAAAATCGTAAATTCGCATCCGACCAGCTCTTTTAGATCATCTAAAAGCTGCGTTTTATCTTCTGGTCCTGTATAGTTATCCAGCTGATAGGCAAGCACATTTGTTCCGTTTACGCATTCATCCTGCATTATATTCATGGTAAGTTTATAAAACATAGAGACACATAATGCCACTAGGGCAACAATACTTATGGCAAACAAGCCAGCTACAAGAAAACTTACCTTGTGACCTATTTTTTTCCATTTCTTCTTTTTGGGGTTCAACTGTGTATTCATTTTCTACTCACTCCTGTATGACATATTTTTACAACTCGATATTTTATAAAAAGAATAAAATATCCGGTCTTTTAATATATAGTAACATTTATACTGAAAAAAGCAAGAGAAAGTTAAAAATGCTAAGCTTGTCATAAAACCTTCCTTTTCTGCATATACTTACCATAGTATGTATGAAATGGAGGGTTTTTTATGTCTGAAAATAAGAGAAGCAAAAAGACAATGGATGGAAATATGGCTGCGGCCCATGTTTCCTATGCATTTACAGAGGCAGCCGCGATCTATCCGATCACGCCGTCTTCGCCCATGGCAGATTATGTGGATCTGTGGGCGAATGAGGGGCTGAAAAACATATTTGGACAACCTGTGATGATGAGTGAGATGCAGTCTGAGGCGGGGGCAGCAGGAGCGCTTCATGGGTCTTTGCAGGCGGGAGCGCTGTCTACAACCTATACCGCATCCCAGGGACTTCTGTTGATGGTCCCCAACATGTATAAGATGGCAGGAGAACTTTTGCCGGCGGTGATTCATGTGTCCGCCAGGGCGCTGGCGAGCCATGCCCTTTCTATCTTTGGAGATCACTCGGACGTATATGCCTGCCGGCAAACTGGATTTGCCATGCTGTGTGCCGGCAATGTACAGGAGGTAATGGATCTGGGCGCCGTGGCACATCTGGCAGCCATCGAGGGAAGGGTTCCCTTTCTCCACTTCTTTGACGGATTCCGCACCTCCCATGAGATTCAGAAGATTGAAGTGTGGGATTACAAGGATCTGAAGGAAATGTGTCCAATGGATGCGGTCCGGGAATACCGGAAGAGGGCGCTGAACCCGAACCATCCGGTACAGCGTGGAACCGCACAGAATCCGGATATCTTTTTCCAGGTACGGGAGGCATGCAATCCCTACTATGACAGACTGCCTCAGATCGTGGAGAAATATATGCAGAAAGTCAATGAGAAGGCAGGGACGGATTATAAACTTTTCAATTACTATGGCGATCTCGATGCGAAGAAGGTCATCATCGCTATGGGTTCGGTCTGTGATGCCACTGAGGAGACCATTGACTACCTGAGAGGAAAGGGAGAAAAGGTGGGACTGGTCAAAGTGCGTCTCTTCCGTCCTTTCAGTGCCGAGCATCTGATCCAGGCGCTGCCGGCTACGGTGGAGCAGATCACAGTGTTGGACCGCAGCAAGGAACCGGGAGCCCAGGGAGAGGCGCTGTATCTCGATGTGGTAGCAGCACTCAAAGACAGCCGGTTCCAGAATGTACCGGTCTATGGCGGACGATATGGCCTTGGTTCCAAAGACACCTATCCATCCGATCTGCTTGCGGTATACCACAATGAGGCAAAGAAAAAATTCACCATCGGCATCGTGGATGATGTGACAAATCTTTCCCTGGAGCGCACCGAAAGCCCTCACACGGCGCCAGAAGGGACAACCAGTTGTAAGTTCTGGGGCATGGGTGCCGACGGAACGGTGGGTGCCAATAAGAACTCCATCAAGATCATCGGAGACAACACCGATAAATATGTACAGGCTTATTTTGACTACGACTCCAAGAAATCCGGCGGCGTGACTATTTCCCACCTGCGTTTTGGGGACCAGCCCATTAAGTCTTCGTATCTGATCGAAAAGGCAGATTTTGTGGCATGCCACATGCCGGCATATATCCGTAAATATCATATGGTCCAGGATCTCAAACCGAAGGGATCCTTCCTGCTGAACTGTGCCTGGAATGCAGAAGAGCTGGAAGAAGCCCTTCCGGGACAGGTAAAACGCTATATTGCAGAAAATGACATTCACCTGTACACCATCGACGGATTTAAACTGGGTAAGGAAATCGGTCTTGGCGGGCGCATCAATACGATCCTGCAGGCGGCATTTTTCGTTATCTCCGGTATCATTCCGAAGGATGAGGCCATTGAGCACATGAAGACGGCTGCCAAGAAAACCTATTCCAAAAAGGGCGATGACATCGTGGAGATGAATTACCGTGCCATTGAGGCAGGGGCAGAAAAGTTTGTGGAAATACCCGTTCCGGAGAGCTGGAAACAGGCGGAAGAAGAGGACATTACGGATAAAATGAGCGGCGTCAATGATGACCTGATGGAATACGTTAACGATATCCAGAGCAAGATCAATTCCCAGCAGGGCAATGACCTGCCGGTGTCGGCATTTAAAAAATATGTGGACGGAACGGTGCCTCTCGGATCTGCGGCCTATGAAAAGCGCGGTGTGGGAATTGATGTACCCCGGTGGAATCCGGATGGATGTATCCAGTGTAACTTCTGTTCCTATGTCTGTCCTCATGCCTGCATCCGTCCTCTGGCTCTGGACGAAGAGACGGAAAAAGAAGCGCCGGAGGGTACGGTCACGGACATGACTGGCATGGAAGGCATGAAATTTGCCGTGACCATTTCCCCGCTGGATTGTACCGGATGCGGCAACTGCGCCAACGTATGTCCGGGAAATAAGCGCAATGACGTATTAAAAATGATCTCTGTGGATGAGGGAATGTATCAGCAGAAACTCTTTGATTACGGTGTAAATATTAAGACACCGGAGAAAGTGTTAGAAAAATTCAAGGTGGATACGGTGAAGGGAAGCCAGTTCAAGAAACCGCTTCTGGAGTTTTCCGGCGCCTGTGCCGGCTGCGGGGAGACCCAGTATGCCAAACTGGCAACCCAGATGTTTGGTGACCGCATGTATATCGCCAATGCCACTGGCTGTTCTTCCATCTGGGGCGGATCTTCTCCCGCATCTGCCTATACGGTGAACCATGACGGTGAAGGACCTGCCTGGGCAAATTCTCTCTTTGAAGACAATGCAGAATTTGGGTTCGGCATGGAGCTGGCACAGAGAACCCTGCGGAATAAAGTGATCTCTGCAGTCAAAGAGCTGAGCGAACAGTCAGTTTCCATCAGCGATAAGGCAAAGGAAAAGATGAGCGCATATCTGGAGACACTGGATGACGGCTCGGCGAACAAAACCGCTACCAGGGAAATGCTGGAAGTACTGGAGCAGGAGAAGATTTCCGGTGAGGCGGCGGAGACGATCTTGGAGTACCGGGATTTTGCGTCAAAGAAGTCTCAGTGGATCTTCGGCGGTGACGGCTGGGCATACGATATCGGTTACGGCGGACTGGACCACGTGATCGCCAGCGGACAGGACGTCAACATTCTCGTATTTGATACGGAGGTTTATTCCAACACCGGAGGGCAGGCCTCCAAATCCACGCCGATGGGAGCCATCGCCCAGTTCGCGGCAGGTGGTAAAGAGATCAAGAAAAAAGATCTGGCAGCAGTGGCGATGAGCTATGGCTATGTGTATGTGGCTCAGGTGGCTATGGGCGCGGATATGGCGCAGACGGTCAGGGCATTCGAGGAGGCAGAGCGCTATCCAGGACCATCTCTGATCATTGCCTATGCACCGTGTATCAACCACGGGATCCGGATCGGCATGGGAAATTCCATGGACGAGGAGAAAAAGGCGGTGGAGACGGGATACTGGCATCTGTTCCGTTTCAATCCGGAACTGGCAGAGCAGGGCAAAAATCCATTTATTCTGGATTCCAAAGAGCCAAAGGGAGGATTCCAGGAGTTCCTGATGGGTGAAGTGCGTTATAACCGTTTGATGCGGTCGAACCCAGAGCGGGCAAAGAGACTTTTTGAAAAAGCAGAGAAGGAAGCATCGGAGAAATACAAGAGACTTGCACAAATGTCATAAATCGTGTAAACTATGCATAAGAGAATTTTTGACAGCTGTCCCTGGCAAAAGCCAGGAACGGCTGCGTACATATTATATGGAGGAATTTGAAATGGAACTTACAAGTATACGGAGCCTGTTCCGTGACAAAGAAAAATACACTGGCAAGGAGGTTACTGTTGGCGGCTGGATACGTAGTATCCGGGATTCCAAGACCTTTGGATTTATTGTGATCAACGATGGTACTTTTTTTGAACCACTGCAGGTTGTCTACAGTGACAAACTGGACAATTTTGATGTGATATCCAAACTGAATGTGGGAGCAGCCATTATCGTGAGAGGTACGCTGGTGGAGACGCCCAATGCAAAACAGCCTTTTGAGATACAGGCGGAGAGTGTGGAGGTAGAGGGACCGTCTACCGGTGAATATCCACTGCAGAAAAAACGCCACAGCTTTGAATATCTGCGTACGATCTCCCATCTGAGACCAAGGACCAATACCTTTCAGGCCGTATTTCGCGTGCGCTCTTTGATCGCTTATGCGATTCATAAATTTTTCCAGGAACGGGAATTCGTTTACGTGCATACACCGCTGATCACAGGCAGCGACTGCGAGGGCGCCGGGGAGATGTTCCGGGTGACGACACTGGATATGGAGAACCTGCCAAAGACGCCGGAGGGTGCCATTGATTATACCCAGGATTTCTTTGGAAAAGAGACCAACCTTACCGTGAGCGGCCAGCTCAACGGCGAGACCTTTGCCCAGGCGTTTAAAAATATTTATACCTTTGGGCCGACTTTCCGGGCCGAAAACTCCAACACCACCCGTCATGCCGCCGAGTTCTGGATGATTGAGCCAGAGATCGCTTTTGCTGATCTGAAAGATGACATGATGCTTGCAGAGAGCATGTTAAAATATGTGATCCGTTATGTCTTGGATCATGCTCCGGAGGAGATGGATTTCTTTAACAGTTTTGTGGACAAGGGACTTATTGACCGTCTTAAACATGTAGAGCAGTCTGAGTTTGCCCATGTGACCTATACAGAAGCCATTGAGATTTTGGAAAAGAATAACGATAACTTCGAGTACAAGGTATCCTGGGGAGCGGATCTCCAGACAGAGCATGAGAGATACCTTACCGAAGAGGTGTATAAGCGTCCGGTATTTGTCACAGACTATCCGAAAGAGATCAAGGCATTTTACATGAAACTCAACGAAGACGGAAAAACCGTGGCGGCCATGGACTGTCTCGTTCCGGGTATCGGTGAGATTATTGGTGGCAGCCAGAGGGAGGATGATTATGACAAACTGGTGAAGCGTATGGAGGAGTGCGGTCTGAACCAGGAGGACTATAATTTCTATCTGGACCTGAGAAAATATGGTTCCACAAGGCATGCTGGATTTGGTCTTGGTTTTGAGCGCTGTGTGATGTATCTCACAGGAATGCAGAATATCCGCGATGTAGTCCCATTTCCAAGAACAGTTAAAAACTGTGAACTTTAAGAGGAGGAAGAGCGAAAAGTAAACTTTCGCTCTGCAAGTTTGTGCGCGCACGCCCAAACTTGTGTGATGCACAAAAAGACGTGCGCAAATGAGGAGGATGAAAAATATGAATTTGCAAGTACCAGAGGATTACCGTTCACCGCTGTCGATCCGTGAGACGGAGGAAGCGATTAAGAAAGTAAAAGATTTTTTTGAAAAGGCACTGGCGGTGAACCTGAATCTCACCAGGGTGTCGGCACCACTTTTTGTTCCACCGGAAACAGGATTGAATGATGACTTAAACGGAGTGGAGCGGCCGGTGGCATTTGGCATCCGGGAGCAGGGGGAGAGAAAGGTGGAGATCGTCCATTCTCTTGCCAAATGGAAACGCCATGCTTTAAAGCGCTATGGATTTGAAAAAGGAGAAGGTCTGTATACGGATATGAACGCCATCCGCCGGGATGAGGACACCGATCATATTCATTCAATTTTTGTGGATCAGTGGGACTGGGAGCGGATCATTGACCCGTCAGAGCGCAATATAGACACCTTAAAGGCCATAGTAAAGAAGGTATATCAGTCTTTGGAAGAGACTGAGGACTTTATGTCCATCAAATATCCATACATAAAAAAGTCATTGCCCCAGAATATTACATTTGTTTCCACTCAGGAGCTGGAAGACCAGTATCCGGATAAATCTCCTAAGGAGCGGGAATATCTTGCAGCAAAAAAACATGGAGCCATTTTCCTGATGCAGATCGGGGATAAGCTGGCTTCTGGGGAGCCTCATGACGGCAGAGCGCCGGATTATGATGACTGGTCGCTGAACGGTGACATCATTGTGTATTACCCGGTGCTGGATATAGCTCTGGAGTTATCTTCCATGGGAATTCGCGTGGATGCCAAGGCATTAAAGGATCAACTTGCGAAAGCGGGCTGTGAGGAGCGCAGCAAACTACCATTCCAGAAGGAAATTATGGAAGGAAAACTTCCCTATACGATTGGGGGAGGAATTGGGCAGTCCAGAATCTGTATGTTTTTCTTGAAAAAGGCCCATATTGGTGAGGTTCAGTCTTCCATATGGCCGGAAGAGGTTATGAAAGAGGCAGAGGAAAAAGGACTACAGATTTTATAATACACGGAGCAGGAGGATGATCATGGAAAACTTTACGTTTTATGCACCTACTTATTTTGATTTTGGGAAAGGAGCAGAGCAGCATGTGGGAGAGCTGATCCGCCAGTTTGGCGGAAAAAAGGTGCTCTTTCATTACGGGGGCGGCTCCATTAAAAGGTCCGGTCTCTACGATACTGTAAAGAAATGCCTGGAAGCAGAGGACATTTCCTATGTAGAGCTTGGGGGGGTCAAACCAAATCCCCGCAGTGGGCTTGTGTATGAGGGAATCGAACTCTGCCGGAGAGAAGGTGTGGACTTTATACTGGCAGTAGGCGGCGGAAGTGTTATCGATTCTTCCAAGGCGATTGCCGCCGGGTGTTGCTACGACGGAGACTTTTGGGATTTCTACTCCGGAAAGGCAAAAATCCAGCAGGCGATTCCCGTAGGGACGATTTTGACTATTGCGGCAGCCGGTTCTGAGGGCTCTACCAACTCTGTTATCACAAATGAGGAGACGGGGTATAAAAAGGGAGCTGGTTCGCATGTGCTGCGCCCGAAGTTTTCCATATTGAATCCGGAATTCACCTGTTCCCTTCCGCCCTATCAGACAGCAGCGGGGGCTACCGATATCATGATTCATATCTGTGAGCGGTATTTTTCCAACACCGAGGAGGTGGAGATTACGGACAGACTCTGCGAGGCAGTATTAAAAACGATGATCCATGAGACGCCGCGGGTGATCGAGGATCCCCAGAACTACGATGCCAGAGCCAATATCATGTGGGCAGGAATGCTTGCCCACAATAATGTATGCGGAGTGGGAAGGGTTCAGGACTGGGCGAGCCATCATATCGAGCACGAACTTTCTGCACTCTATGATGTGACTCATGGTGCAGGTCTGGCTGTGATCGCGCCTGCCTGGATGCGGTATGTATTGAAGATTAACCCTCATAAGCTGGTTCAGTTTGCCCTGCGGGTGTGGGATATCGAGCCCCAGGAGACCGATGCGAAGACTGCTCTGAAGGGCATAGAGGCCTTTGAGCGCTTTTTGAAAGCGATTGGCATGCCACTGACATTTGCAGAGATCGGCGCCGATGAAAAAGACACGGAGCTTATGACCAGCAAACTTCTGAGTTCAAAGGATACCGAGGGAAATTATGTGAAGCTCCGGGCTGAGGATGTCATGAAGATTTATCATTATGCGGCGACAGGAGAGATGTAGATGCGTGACCAGAATGAATTTATGAGACAGATGCTTGAACTGGTGGATCTGGCAAAGGCCCAGGAGAGCCGGATCACCAAAGGTCAGGTTAAAGATTTCTGCAGTGATCTGAATCTGACGGCGCCGCAGCTGAAACTGGTATATGATTTTCTGGACGAGCACAATATTGAGGTGGCAGGGCATTCTTCAAAGAAACATTCTGCAAATGCTTCCCAGGGGGCAGGATTTGAAGCCGGAGACGGAGAACTCCGGGAGTCGGATCTGAATACGGAGGATTCCAAATATCTCCGTATCTATCGGCGGGAACTGCGTGAGCTGCCGGAATTGTCTGAGGAGGAGAAAGAGCAGCTCTATAGGAAGCTTTTGTCCGGCGATGCCAGTGTACAGCATAAGGTGATCGAGTCCTTTCTTAAGCGTGTTGTCACCCTGGCGGGGAAATATAAAAACCGCGGGGTGCCATTGGAAGATTTGATCCAGGAGGGAAACCTGACGCTGATCACGACAGTGGACATGCTCTGTGGCAATTCTGACATCTCCGATGTAAAAAAAGAGTTGGAACGCAGCGTAAGGGGCCGCATGATCGAGCTGGCAGACAGCCAGTTAGAAAGCCGGGGGCAGGAAAATACGATCCTGGCGAAAACAAACCTGATCCATGAGGCGACAAAAGTGCTTGCCGAAGAATGGGGCAGACTTGCCACGGTAACAGAGCTTGCAGAGTACACCAGGATGACAGAAGATGAGATCCGGATGTATGTGGAACTTTCCATGGATGAGATCAAGGTGGGCAGGGATTGACACTTGGCAAAAATCCCGATTACGATAAACTCAATTTGCGGAGAAGGTGCGCGCTTCTTAGCCGCACCTTTTTTATATTCTACAAACATAGTCCAACCACATGATATGGTATCTGTTGTGAAAATATCAAGAAAAAATTACAAGATATAGTGGACATCCCATCTCATTAGTGATATAATCACTAATGTTCGACATTGAGATAGTCACGAGTAGAGTTTGAAAGGCAGGGGATAATAAGGTGAAGGTTATCAAGAGAGACGGGCGTGTCGTGGACTATGACCGCAATAAAATTCTGGTGGCAGTCAGGAAGGCGAATGCAGAAGTAGAGCCCTATGAAAAAGTATCTGAGGACGACATGGATGGTATCATCGCCAGCATCGAGAATGCGGGACGGGAGACCATGCAGGTCGAGGATATCCAGGATATGATCGAGCAGAAGCTGATGGCGGCTGGAAAATTTGTACTTGCTAAGACCTACATAATTTATCGTTATACGAGAGAACTGGTGAGAAAGGCAAATACGACGGATGATTCGATCATGAGCCTGATCCAGAACAGCAATAAGGACGTTATGGAAGAGAATTCCAATAAAAATGCCTATATCGCATCCACCCAGAGGGATCTAATCGCAGGAGAAGTATCAAAGGATTTGACAAAACGGGTTCTGCTTCCGGAGAAGATTGTGAGGGCACATGAGGAAGGGGTACTGCATTTTCACGATATGGATTATTTTGTACAGCCTATCTTTAACTGTTGTCTGATTAATATCGGGGACATGCTGGAGAATGGCACTGTGATGAATGGAAAGCTCATTGAAAGTCCGAAGAGCTTCCAGGTGGCGTGTACGGTTGTGACCCAGGTCATCGCTGCGGTGGCCAGCAGCCAGTATGGCGGCCAGTCTGTTGACATACGCCATCTGGGTAAATATCTGCGTAAGAGTGCCGATAAATACCGCCAGCGTTATAAAGACAAGTTTGGAGATACATTAGATGACACAACGATTGAAACCATGGTGGAAGAACGTGTGAAAGATGAGCTTTGTTCTGGTGTTCAGACGATCCAGTATCAGATCAACACACTGATGACGACCAATGGGCAATCGCCTTTTGTAACCCTGTTCCTTAATCTGGACAAGAACGATGAGTACATAGAAGAGAATGCAAAGATTATTGAGGAAGTTCTTCGTCAGAGACTGGAGGGAATCAAGAATGAAAAGGGTGTGTTTGTTACCCCGGCATTCCCTAAACTGATCTATGTTCTGGATGAGCATAATTGTCTCAAGGGCGGCAAATATGATTATATTACGAGGCTGGCGGTAAAATGTTCTGCCAAGCGGCTCTATCCCGATTACATCTCAGCCAAGAAAATGAGGGAAAATTACGAGGGTAATATATTCAGTTGTATGGGCTGCCGCAGCTTCCTCTCCACCTGGCAGGACGATCAGGGGAATTATAAATGGGAAGGGCGCTTTAATCAGGGAGTAGTCAGCCTGAATCTGCCTCAGATCGGAATTATGGCAAAGGAAAATGAGGAATATTTCTGGCAGCTGCTGGAAGAGAGGCTCTCCCTTTGTTTTGAGGCACTGATGTGCCGGCATTCTGCCCTGGAGGGAGTGACCTCCGACGTCAGCCCGATCCATTGGCAGTACGGGGCTATTGCAAGGCTGGAAAAGGGAGAAAAGATTGACAAGCTATTGCATGACGGATATTCCACCATATCACTCGGATATATCGGTCTGTATGAGGTGACAAAATTGATGACCGGGGAGAGCCATACCACGGAAAAGGGAAGTAAATTTGCTCTGAAAGTTATGAACCGTCTTCGCCGCGCTACCGATACCTGGAAAGAAGAGACCGGCCTTGGATTTGGGTTGTACGGTACACCGGCAGAATCTTTGTGCTATCGTTTTGCAGAGATTGATAAGAAACGTTTTGGCGTGATCAAGGATATTACGGACAAGGGATATTATACCAATTCCTATCATGTGGATGTTCGTGAGAAGATCGACGCATTCAGCAAATTTACCTTTGAGAGCCAGTTTCAGACGATTTCTTCCGGAGGTGCCATCTCTTATGTGGAAATCCCAAACATGCAGCACAATCTGCCAGCTCTCGAAGAAATCGTAAAGTTTATATATGATAACATTCAATATGCGGAGTTTAATACGAAGTCAGATTATTGTCATGTATGTGGTTTTGACGGAGAAATCGTGATCAATGAAGATCTCGTATGGGAATGCCCGAACTGTGGCAACAGAGACCACAACAAAATGAATGTGACCAGGAGAACCTGCGGCTATCTAGGGGAGAATTTCTGGAATGTAGGCAAGACCAAGGAGATTAATTCCAGGGTTCTGCACATTTAACCGAAGGTGTTCCGTGAGGCCGGTCCGGTGGCGCCAATTTGCGCCACTGGGAAAAGAAAGGGAAAAAAATGAATTATGCAGATATAAAGCAGTATGACGTGGCGAATGGTCTGGGAGTCCGGGTATCAGTCTTTGTCAGTGGGTGTACTCATCACTGCAAAAACTGCTTTAATCCAGAAACCTGGGATTTTACTTATGGCAGGCCTTTTACCCAGGTGGAGATCCAACGAATCTTAGATTATTTAAAGCCTTCCTATGTGGCTGGATTATCTATTCTGGGCGGTGAACCCTTTGAAAAAACAAACCAGGAGGGACTTCTTCCTCTGCTGAAGCAGGTAAAAGAGAGATATCCGGAGAAGGACATCTGGTGCTATTCTGGATATTTATTTGACAGCCAGATCCTGGGACAGATGTGTCAGGAGTCGGAGACGACTCAAAAGATGCTTTCCTATATTGATATATTGGTGGACGGACGGTTTGTGGAGGAGAAAAAGAATCTGAAGCTGCGGTTCAGGGGTTCAGAGAACCAGAGGATCATTGATGTAAAGCAGTCACTGGAGACAGGCAGGGTAGTACTCTGGCAGGAGGAAGAGAAGTTGTAACGATATTGCATGGAGGATAAGATGGAGCAGGTAAAAGTAAATTTTATGAAAATGAACCCTAAAGCACAGGTGCCTGTGTATGGTACAGAGTATTCGGCAGGGGCAGATTTGTCTGCCTGTATGGAACAGCCGGTTACGATTCACGCGGGGACGACGGAATTTATCCATACAGGAATCGCTGTGGCAATTCCCAGGGGATTGGTGGGGCTGATCTATGCCAGAAGCGGTCTTGCCTGCAGGCAGGGGCTGGCTCCGGCGAACAAAGTTGGTGTGATCGATTCGGATTACCGGGGGGAGATCATTGTGGCGCTGCACAATCATTCTTTGGAGGATCTGGTGGTAGAACCTGGACAGAGGGTGGCTCAGATGGTCATCACTCCTTATATTTATGCGGCGTATGAAGAGAAAGACAGTTTGGATGAAACAGACCGGGGACATGGCGGATTTGGTTCAACAGGAAATAGATAGCAAAACAATGTAAAAACTTTACAGGAATACCGTTTCATGGTATAATATTTGTTAGAGAAAACAGCAGAAAAGGTAGAGGTGTAACATTGAAAAAAGCTAAAAATAAAATTTCCCTGACACTGGATGAGACAACAATGCCTATAATCGAACAGCTGACCGACGGGATGCCAGGCGGTTTCTTTATATATCGTGCCGAAGGAAAGGAAGAACTCCTTTATTTTAATGCGGCAATGTTGCGTATATATGGCTGTGAGACCAAGGAAGAGTTTATGGAGCTGACGGATAATACATTCAGAGGAATGGTGCATCCAGAGGATATAGAGGAAGTTGAAAAAAGTATAAGGGACCAGGTTGAGAAGAGTATCTATGATCTGGATTATGTAGAGTACCGCATTGTCCGTAAAGATGGATCCGTTCGATGGGTGGAGGACTATGGACACTTTTTATATACCGAAAAATACGGCAACATATTTTATGTGTTTATGGAGGATGCCACGGAACGGCTCAAAGACCGCATCCAGGAATTAGAAACTATGAATACGGAGCTAAAGCGCCTTCACACCAGGGAAGTCCAATATAAGAAGGCGTTGTTAAAGGATGCGGTTTCTTTTTGTGAGATCAATTTGACACGGGACGAGTTTCTAACAGTATCCACTCAGATCCAAGACGAAGAAGAGTACGATGTGACAAAAAAGACAGAGAATCATCACATCAGGAAATATTCTGAATATGTGAAATACTGGGAAAGAAGTATAAGCGAAGAACGGTTGGAAACCTATCGTATATTTTTTCAGGCAGAACGGTTAAAACGCTGCTATAAAGAGGGGAAATTAGAACAGTCCTATGAGTGCCAGATCACAGATGCAAAGGGAAGGGCGCGATTGTGGCAGTTTGTGTTGCTGCTGGGGAAAAATATAAATTCTGATGATATTATTGCTTTGGTTATCATCAAGGATATCACGGAACAGCTGGCAAAACAAAATCTTCTGCTGGCCGCGCTCGAGCAGGCACAGATGGCGAAGATTGCAAGAAATACATTTTTATCGAACATGTCCCACGACATCCGCACCCCATTGAATGCGATCATAGGATACACTGACCTGGCAAGAGACCACAAAGATGAAGTGGGCAAAGTGGAAAACTATATGGACAAAATACAGGTGTCCAGTGAACAACTGTTGGCGATCCTCAATGAATCGCTGGAAGTTACGCGAATCGAGTCAGAAAAAGTGAGCCTGATTGAGCGGAAATGTCATCTGACGGATCTTTTGGAGGATGTAGAAAGCACGTTTCGTATTGGAATTCAGGAGAAGGGTATTAGATTTTATTTAGAAAAGGATGATGTCAGGAATTTTTCAGTTGTGGTCGATTACATAAGGCTCAAGGAGATTTTATGCCAGCTGGTGGATAATGCCATGAAATATACAGAACCAGGAGGCATGATATGTCTCAGCATGAAAGAATCTGACATTGCCGTGAATGGATATGCCAAGTTTCAGTTTATGGTTAAAGACGATGGAATCGGCATATCAGAAGAATTTCAGGCGAGTTTGTTTGAACCCTTTAAGAGAGAGAATAATACGACAGCAAGCGGGGTTCCCGGTACAGGGCTCGGCCTTACCGTGGTAAAAGGCCTGGTTGATATCATGGGAGGAGAGATCTCTGTCAAAAGTGAACCAGGGAAAGGCTGCTGTTTCACCGTAAGCATGTTGATGAAACTGCAGAAAAAGCAGCAGGGAGAACATTTGGAGAACAGCGGTAATAACTATATTGAACCGGTTTCCCTGGAGGGAAAGCGGATTCTGGTGGTAGAGGACAACGAGATCAATCGTGAGATTGTGGAGGAAGTCCTGAAAAGTGAGGGCTTTTTAGTGGAGACCGCAGAGAACGGTGAAGAAGCACTGGAACGAATACAGGAATCTGAGCCCGGATATTATTCGTTGGTTTTGATGGATATTCAGATGCCGGTGATGGATGGTTATGAGGCAACAAAGGCCATAAGAAATCTGGAAGATAAAAGGCTGGCAGGTGTTCCCATTGTTGCGTTGTCAGCAAATGCCTTTGCAGAAGATTATCAGCATTCTTTGGATGTGGGGATGGATGCCCACGTTCCCAAACCGATTGACCGAATAAAACTGAGGGAGCTTTTGCAGCAGCTGATCGGAAAGGATTCCCATGAATTATAGTGATAGTGTCCGCAAGATTAAGGGAGTAGGGGAAAAGGCGGAAAATTATTTACATAAACTGGACATCTTTCAGGTGGGAGATCTGTTGGAGCATTACCCCAGAGATTATGATGAGTTTAAAGAGCTTGTACCCATTTCTGGGCTGCAGGAAGGAAAGGTAATGGCGGTGGAGGGAGTGCTTCGCAGAAAGCCTTCGGTAAAGAATACGTCAAATCTGAAGATCATCACCGCTTTTCTGGAGGATGAGACAGGTGTCGTACAGATTACCTGGTTCAATATGCCTTTTCTGATGAACCAGCTCAGACTGGGGACGAGATATATCATGAGGGGAAAGATCAGCCGCCACAATGGAAAGCTGGTTCTGGAACAACCTAAGTTATATAGTAAAAATGAGTTTTACAAAAAGGTGGGAAAGATGCTTCCCATCTATCCCCTCACGGCGGGGCTGACAAATTATCAGATGACGAAAGTAGTCCAGACTGCCCTGTCGGAATGTGAGGGAATTCTGGAGTTTCTGCCTCAGGAGATCCGAAAGCGTAATGACCTTGTGGGATACAAAAAGGCGGTGCAGGATATACATTTTCCTAAAAACCGGGTGGATTTTATAAAGGCGAGAAAACGTCTTGTTTTTGATGAATTATTTTTATATCAGGCGGCTCTTCGGGCGATTCGTTTTCAGAATGATCAGAAGAGCTGCCATGTTATGATTCAGAAAAAAGAAGTGGAAGAGTTTGTGGAGAGTCTGCCCTTTGCTCTGACTGGCGCGCAGAGAAGGGTTTATGATGAGATACTGGAAGATTTGTCCAGCGGATGTGTTATGAACCGGCTGGTGCAGGGGGATGTGGGATCCGGTAAAACCGTGGTAGCGGTGCTGGCTCTCTATCTGACGGTCTGCAACGGCAGCCAGGGAGCGTTTATGGTGCCCACAGAGGTTCTCGCTCTTCAGCATTATGCATCCCTTCAGAATATGCTTGGGGTGCTCGGCGTCCGGGTTGGACTGCTCACTGGCTCCCTGACGGCAAAGCAGAAGCGGGAAGGAAAGGAAAAGCTGGTGTCGGGGGAATGGGATATCGTGGTGGGAACCCATGCGATCCTGCAGGATAATGTGGTGTTTCAGGATCTGGCCCTTGTCATTACCGACGAACAACACCGTTTTGGAGTGAGACAGCGGGAAGTGCTCTCAGAGAAGGGAGAAGCCCCCCATATACTCGCCATGAGTGCAACGCCGATTCCAAGAACCCTTGCGCTTGTGCTGTATGGGGATATGGATCTTTCGGTGATGGATGAGCTGCCAGCAAACCGTCTTCCGATCAAAAACTGTGTTGTGGGGACAGATTATCGACCGAATGCTTACCGGTTTATGAAAGCACAGATTGAAAAGGGACATCAGATCTATATCATCTGTCCGATGGTGGAAGAAAATGAAGATGTGGAGTTAGAAAGTGTGACGCTCTATACGGAACAGCTGCGGCAGATTTTTGGCGGTACGGCTGTCGTGGACAGTCTGCATGGAAAGATGAAGCCGGCCCAGAAAAATGAGGTGATGGAGCGTTTTGGAGCAGGGGAAACCGATATCCTGGTATCGACTACCGTGATCGAGGTGGGCATCGATGTACCCAACGCCACGGTGATGATGATTGAAAATGCAGAGAGGTTTGGTCTTGCCGGCCTTCATCAGCTGAGGGGCCGGGTGGGCCGGGGGGAGGCTCAATCCTACTGCATTCTTATGTATGGCAATGATACGAAGGAGGGAAAGGAGAGGCTTTCAATCCTTGCCTCTTCTAATGATGGATTTCACATCGCCAGGGAGGATCTGAGACTCCGCGGACAGGGAGACTTTTTTGGGGTGCTGCAGAGCGGGGATAAGCTGTTTAAACTGGCGGATATTTATGAGGATGCAAAATTGCTGCAGGCTGCCAATGAAGAGGCAAAACGGTATGATTTTCATGAGATCAGCAGCTTTTATGCCAGGAACCGGCGTCTCTCGGAAAAGTTGGAACACTATATGGGTAAGGTGTCGCTGTAACAGGCTGGACATTGTATGTTTGTGGGACAGAAAACAGTTGAAAAAAAACGGGATTTATTATACAATAGCAGAAAAAGCGAATGACCACGGAAATGAGGGAAGATATGCGCGTTATTGCGGGAAAGGCAAGAAGGCTGCCGTTGATTACTCCAGAGGGGAAGGATACGAGGCCTACTACGGATCGGATCAAGGAGACATTATTTAATATCATACAGGATGAAGTTCCCGGCAGTGTATTTCTGGATTTATTCAGTGGCAGCGGGGGAATTGCCATCGAGGCGCTGAGCAGAGGGGCAGAGAAGGCAGTTCTTGTAGAGTTTGGGAAAGAACCTCTGCGGTGCATCCAGGCCAATCTGGCAAAAACCAGGCTGGCAGACCAGGCGGTGGTGCTGCCGGTAGAGGTTACCTATGGAATATCTAAATTAGAAAAAATGGGACAGGCATTTGACATTATTTATGCAGATCCGCCTTATCGAAAGGGATTTGAAGCAAAGCTGGCAGATTTGCTGGCACACTCAGGGATTGTGAAGGAAGATACTCTGGTGATTCTGGAGACAGCCTTGGATACACCGGTAGACTATGTGGATGAAAATTATTACGAATTGGTAAGGATAAAGGAATATAAGACGAACAAGCACGTGTTTTTGCGAGTAAGGTAGAAGAGAAAGGAACAGGTAAATGGTATGAACCCATCAAGAATTGAGAAAGCGATAGACGAGATCTATGAATATGTGGAGAACTGCAAGCCCTCTAAGTTATATCCCAATAAAGTAACAGTTTCTAAGGATGAATTGTATGATCTTCTGGATGCCCTCCGGATGTGTGCACCGGATGAGATCAAGAGATACCAGAAGGTGATCAATAACCGCAATGAGATCCTTCAGGAAGCGCAGACCCAGGCGGAGCAGATCATGAGCAAGGCAGAAGCCCAGACGCAGCAGCTGCTGGATCAAAATGAACTGGTGCAGACGGCTTATGCCCAGGCAGAACAGATCATAGCCCAGGCCCAGGCCCAGGCGGAGCAGATTCTTAAGCAGGCAGTGGGAGAGAGCGATCAGGTGAGGACGTCCGCGCTGTATTATACCAGTGATCTTCTGGGAGAGGCGGGGAGAAATATTGAGATGTCACTGAAGGAATTGGAGAGTAAGTCAACGATGCTCATTAGTGCATTGAAGAAAGATATCGAGATCATAAAAAGTAACCGCACGGAACTCAAGGACCAGATCGAGGGAAAATTTCCTGAAGAGGAAGGTCAGGAGGAGGAAAATGGACCTTCTGGCGGGGCAGAATAGTCTAATGGCACTATCTGGTTACCAGAATAAAAAGCCGAGAAGTACGGCAAAGAGACTGCCGAGGAGCTTTATGATTACATAGGGAACGATAGATAATCCTGTATTTCGCAGAACACTGTTTGTCTGGGCGGCAGCAGAGAGCCCCCCAAAGGCAGTGAAGGCAAGGCACAGGATTATTTTTGTATAATGTGGGATGCCAGCTCCACAGATCATGGCATTTCCGGTGGTGATCTCCAGAAGGCCGCATAGGGGGATCTGGAAGATGGGGGGGAGTACTGGGAGGCTCTGGATCATTCTGGCAAGGATGGAAAAGAGCATGATGTAGCCTCCGATCTTGATCAAAAGCAGGGCGGAGGCAGAGATTTCCTCATCCAGCTGTTCAGAAAATGTGGCGCTTGGAACAGGAGGGTGTCCGGTGGAGGTGACATGCAGGGAAAATTTCCCTTGAAAAAGGGGAGCTAGAAGATAAAAGCATACACTTCCAAGAACGGCAGAAAGGAGCACTGTCAGATAGAAAAAGTATTTTCCTGCGCCAAGGTGAAGCAGGCTTTCGCCAACAAAAAAGATGACAAACATAGGGCTTGGGTTGTTGATGGCGCCGGAAAAGAAAACCGCCTGCTTTTTCGTAAGAGAACCATCGTTGTACAGATCCCCGGCGATCTTTGCCCCGATGGGATAGCCTGACAGGATGCCGGCGGTCAGCAGCAGATAACAGAGCCGGTTCCCCTGCAGCTTTTTTCGGAGCAGCGATGTGAGGATAGAGAAGGGCAGGAGGGAGGGGACAAGTACCGTAGCCCATAAGACCAGCCCATTTCTTCCGCCCTCTGCGGCGGTTTCCGGAAAGATAAGAAGCAGTGCAAGAAGCAAAAAGCAAAGGATCAGCATGGAAATGATCCCCCAAAGGACGTGTTTGTTCATTTTATGAATAAATGCGGCTCAATATGCTGATAATAAACAATACTAATGGCGCTAGCCTGACAATGGAGGGAGTTATGAACGATACATTTGCAATCCTTACAGATTCTACTGCCAATCTTCCACAGCCCTATATTCAGAAATATGACATTACGGTCATGTCTCTTAAATATCTTGTTGGAGATAAAGAATATCCGGGATATGACCAGTCGGGAGACCAGACATTTCATCAATTATACGAACATCTGCGGGTGGGAAGAAATGTTACCACTTCCATGGTGAATACCAGTGAAGCATATGAGGCGGCAAAACCTATTCTCGAATCAGGAAAGGATATTTTGTATATAGGTCTTTCCACGAAGTTAAGCGGAACCTTTAATGCGGTGGAAGCGGCACTTATGAAACTGAAGGGAGAATTTCCGGAGCGGAACATATACGCCGTGGACAGCTTGTGTATGGCGCTGGGAGAGGGGCTTCTGGTGTATGGGGCGGTGAAGCGGCGCAGACAGGGTCAGAGTCTGGAACAGGTTTACGAATGGTGTAACAAGAGCCGCTGGCAGATCCATACCGTTTTTACGGTAGATGATCTCAATCATCTGAGAAAAAGTGGGCGCGCGTCTACGGTGATCGCCATGGTGGGAACGGTTTTAAAGATCAAGTTAATCCTACGGATGAGTCAGGGCGGAATTCTCAAACAGGAGACTAAGGTGCGGGGAAGGAAAAAATCGCTGGACGAGATTGTAAAAAGGGCCCTGAGAGATATCAAAGAACCTCAGACCGTATTTATCAGCCATGGGGACTGTCCTATGGATGCCCGTTATCTTGCAGATCAGCTGAGAAAATCAGAAAAGGTGAAAAGAATCATTATCCAGACTCTGGATCCTGTGATCGGAGTTCACACAGGACCTGGTTCCATTGGGATTTTTTTCATTTCCTATTGAAATTTAAAAATCACAGTTGTATAATAAACAAGTATGAGTTTTGGATTATTAACCAGAAAGAAGGAAATGGAATGAAAGTATTAGTGATCAATTGTGGAAGTTCTTCCCTCAAATATCAGTTGATTGATTCCGAGACGGAACAAGCACTTGCCGTTGGAATATGTGAGAGGATTGGAATAGATGGGCGTCTGAACCACACACCGGCAGGTGGAGAAAAAGTCGTGATCAATAAAGACATGCCGGATCACGAAGTGGCGGTGAAATTGGTTCTGGAGGAACTTACAGATAAAACCTATGGCGTCATCAGTGACTTGTCTGAAATTGATGCTATTGGACACCGTGTGGTACATGGAGGAGAAAAATTTGCTTCTTCCGTTGTTATTGATGATGATGTGATGGCTGCTATCGAGGAGTGCAATCCCCTGGCACCGTTACATAATCCGGCAAATCTGATCGGAATCCGCGCCTGTCAGGCGATTATGCCAGGAGTACCGAATACGGCCGTATTTGATACAGCATTTCATCAGACGATGGAGCCGGTGGCATTTTTGTATGGGCTTCCTTATGAATGTTATGAGAAATATAAAGTGCGCCGTTATGGATTCCATGGTACCAGCCATAGTTTTGTATCCGCACGTGCCATTGAGCTGTTGGGACTGGATCCGGAAAATTCCAAGGTCATTGTCTGCCATCTGGGCAACGGTGCCAGCATTTCCGCAGTAAAAAATGGAAAATCTGTGGACACAAGTATGGGACTTACTCCACTTGAAGGGCTTGTGATGGGAACCCGAAGCGGTGACATCGATCCGGCAATCATCGAGTATCTGGCTCACAATATGGGTAAATCCCTGGAAGAGATCATGAATCTTTTGAATAAGGAATCCGGTGTATATGGTCTTTCCGGCATCTCCAGTGATTTTCGTGATCTGGAGAACGCAGCGGCAGAAGGCAATGAGAAGGCGCAGCTGGCGCAGGACGTATTTGGCTATCGTGTGGCAAAATACATCGGTGCTTATACCGCTGCCATGAATGGTGTGGACGCCATCGTGTTTACTGCTGGACTTGGTGAGAACAATAATATTATGCGTGAATATATCTGCAGCTACCTCGGTTATCTTGGTGTATCCATCGATCAGAAGGAAAATGCCATCCGAAGTGAAGAAAAGGTAGTATCAACTGCTGATAGTAAGGTGAAAGTAATGGTAGTTCCGACCAACGAAGAGCTTGCCATTGCCAGAGAAACCGTGAAACTGATCGGATAAGCCAAAAAAATGTCAGAAATGTAAAAAAGTGTTGACAAACTATGGCCTAATAGATATAATGGTAGAAGTGTTTTCAGTTATTAAGGAGGTGTAATGACATGTCTATCTGTCCTAAGAATAAATCTTCAAAGTCAAGAAGAGACAAACGTAGAGCAAACTGGAAAATGACAGCTCCTACATTGGTAAAGTGCAGTAAATGCGGAGAGCTGATGGTTCCACACAGAGTTTGCAAAAATTGTGGCAGCTACAACAAGAAAGAGATTCTTGCCAGTGCGGAGTAAGCGTGAAACCCTATAAAATCGGTGTTTTGCAAAAGACTTTGAGGTTGAAAAAAGCGAATTTAACCCATTTTTAACCCAATTGAATGACGAAAGAAGGATTATAATACTTTTGGGTTAGGTTCTGCAGAAACACATTGATACAGAATTGGTACAAAAAGCCAATATATCTATACTAGATAGGTGTATTGGCTTTTTTGCGTACAACGATTTTATGGAGGCGATAGTATGAGAATAGGTTCATTAGTTTATGATGAAAGAATCGAACGTATGGATATACGTTTTGGGTTAGAGGAGTATTACGGCGGTCTGCATTGCGGAGAGGGGATGGAGGTTATGCTGGATGGCAAATGGATTCCCACACGAATTGAGATGGACATAAATTGTAAATGGTATCTGGTTGGTGTAGATGCAGATTCGTTGGTTGGATTGACTGTAAGAATTTAATACGTTACTTTGTTTGCCAGGCGGTTTCTGAATAGAGCCGTCTTATTTTTATGCCAATTTACAGGAGGTGTTCCTTATGAAGTGTCTGTGGCACTACGAGTGGGTAAAGCTGCCCCGTAACATTGCTCCAGAGGGCAAGGGGGTACTGGGCGAATGGGTAAAACTCGCATCCCGTGCAGCATTTCGGAAAGGAACTTCTCTGTACTGTGGCTATGCCAACACAGTGATACCGGGGATGTGGGCCGGTGGAGTGGTAGGTTTGAAAAGCATTCTGGGAACGAAGAGCCGGAAGGCAGCACTGGATATTATGGAACTGCTGCAGCAGCTGGGATATGTCCGTTATGAGCTGGATGCAGATACGAAGAAATTTACCTACCAGATTACTGACTGGGTTCGGAAATGTTCAGGGGCGGCCTGCATGAAGGGGACTGTATATACTACGGAAGGGTATGGTTTTTTATGTATGCCACGCAGTATTACGGAACGGCTGGTAAGGGAACATTACATATTTGATGAAGCAGACGCATGGCTGGATTTGTGGTGTCATACCGTGACAGAAGATCCAAACAATGCGTTTAGTTTTATGGCACCTGCAGTTCAGTATGGAAAGTATGGTGCTATTCTGACTTTGGAAACCCTGGGACAGCGGTGGGGATGGGAAAAGACAAAGGTATGGAGGTTTTTTAAGAAGCATGGGGATGTCTTTGCCCTGTACCGTCTTTCCAGCTCTTATGGCTGTCTCATTTTTAATAAAAGGTATCTGTCGGGTGCCGAGGTTTCACTTCCTGAACAGGAAGAGATTATGGAAACTGTGGGAAAGATACGGGAATTAAGTGTGGATGTGCCAAAGAAAGGCTCTGAGCATGAACATCTGAGTACAATGGTGGCATGGTATTCGAGGAAACTGACCAGTGACCTTGCAGAGACCGGAAGTGAGTCTGGGGATGAGGTTCAGAATGAGTCTGGCGGAAAATGCCGCGTTGCACATTCCGCCCCTATAATATACACGTATCTTTCTCTGTGTAGGAATTGTAAGAATTGTAATTATGACTGCCAGAGAGTAAATAGCAATACACCAGCAGTTCAGGACAGAAAACAGATACGGGGTCCCTGTGGGGCAGTGGACCTGACAGAAATGGCAAAGGAGAGTTTATTTTATGAGTATGAGTAAAGAGAATGAAACGATACAGGAGCAGCAGGGAAAGAGGCAGGAACAGTCAGAGGCGGTCATTGGACTGCTGACGGACCGGGGGATTCTGCCGGATGCCGGGATAGACAATGAGAAGGTCAGGGAGGCAAGGAAGGAGAAGCAGAAGAATGCTTACCACAATACCATGATGTTGTTGCAGCATTACCGGACGGTTGTGTGGCTTTTGGAGTGTTTCCCGGAGAATATTGCCAGTGAGCTGGAAAAACCCTTTGAGGGGCTGGATACGCTGTTAGAGCAGGTGGATTTGGAGATGTCATGGGGCAACCGGAAGCTGGAGAGCAGGCTGGAGGGTATCCAAAAGTCAAGGCTTCTCTTGGACCGGGTAAATGAGGCACTGACTGTGCTGAAGAAAAAGCCGGAGGATGGGGAGAGGTTGTATAAACTGATTTATTTGACTTACATAGCCCCAGAGAAACTGAGCCATCATGAACTGCTGTACCGGCTGGATATGTCATCGAGGCATTATTACAGACTGAGACAGCAGGCCGTTACGATACTGTCAATCCGCCTGTGGGCGGCCCCAGACAGTGAGGTGGATGTGTGGCTGGAGATGGTGGCATTGATTGAGAGGATGGAGTGATAAAAGGATAATAAAGAAAGGTTGATGGGGGTACTTTTGCGAGTATTATAAAGCCATTTAAAATGTAATCCAAACAAGTTTCCAATACCGATAGATAAGAAACGTGGCGTTTTATATGATTGGTATTTTAATAGTGCTATGGTCGCAACTGAATGTTGGCAGTTGCGTTGCTGAGATGGGCAGATGAGGATTTCAACGGATGGAGGATTGATTACAGGTTGGCGGGATTCTGGAACGTGGAGACGGAACAAGCCATAAGGGTTTTAGACATCAGGGATGAGATAACATCGGAAAACCGCATATGCACGCTGGAACAGGCAGAGGTTTATGTGAAGGCGGTGGAAATTTTTATGGAGGATATGGCGGTTAAAAATGAAAAACAAATATTTTGTAGTGATATCAATAGAGAATATAGTCGGGAGATAATTTTCCGACCATGTTCTTTTTTTAATCAATCAATACTTTATTTCAAAACTTCTATCCCACGCATTACCATATCTTGTACCAGCAGGGCAATTTCCTCAGGGGATTCCCTTTTTTCATTCAAAAGCCATGTTTCAATCAGGCCGATACAGCCACTTAGCATATAGCTGTAATAATATTCAAAGACCGCATTCTTGTCTTTGTGAAATAGGTAACTCCAATGGTCGAAACAGATTTCCCGTATCATATCTTTTAATTGATTGATAAAGGACAGGGAACCGTTAGGACTTAGCAGTACAATACAGAGCGAAACATTTTCTTCTAAAAGATGAAAAATACCTTCCAGCAAAGGCAGGGGGGAACCATTTAAGTCCTGTATCGTATAGGAGTTCATAATCTCTTTCAATTTACCGAAAAATTCCTGTTCAATCTGTTCCAAAAGGTCAAAAATATCCTTATAGTGCAGATAAAAAGTTCCACGGTTGATATCCGCCCGGTCGGATAACTCAATGACAGAGATTTCCCGTACTGGTTTCTCTTTGAGCAATGCAATCAATGTTTCCTTGATTGCATGTTTTGTTTTGCGGATTCTGCGGTCTGGTGCTTTGCTCATAGTATCCCCCATTTCAGCGTATGTATTTTCACACATTATTTTTGAGATAATCAACATATTTTGAACTTTTGTTCAAAAATGCACGGAATGAAAAATATTGATT